>NZ_JAWLDS010000027.1:0-36332 GCF_041686535.1 Aquicoccus sp.
GGACGACGAGTTCGACCACGGGTTTGCCGTCGACTGGATGCGCAAGGATCTGGGCATCTGCCTTTCCACCGCAGATGAAAACGGCGCATCGTTGCCGGTGACGGCGCTGGTCGATCAGTTCTACAAGGACGTCCAGAAGATGGGCGGCGGGCGCTGGGATACCTCGTCGCTGATCAAGCGGCTGACGACCATGGGCTGACGCGCCCGGCGCGCGCGGGGGCGTCATGACCTGGAACCTGTTTTCACAAATCGCCATTGGATCGGGGCTCGTGATCGTCTCGGTCCTGTTGTCGGCGACGATCTTCATGGCGCTCGAAATCGTCGTGGCGCGGGCGCATAGGTGGCTGATCCGCCGCCCGCACCTGCCTAAACTCATTTTCGTGCTGCTGGCGGCGGTCATTGCCGCGCTCGGCATGATCACGGTCAGCGTCTGGGTCTGGGCGCTGGCCTTTCTATGGCTGGACATCTTCAGCACGCTTGAGGCGGCGCTCTATTTCTCGCTGGTCTGTTTCACCACGCTGGGCTTTGGCGACGTGATCCTGACCCCCGATTGGCGAATCCTGTCGGGCATGACGGCGGCCAACGGGTTTCTCAACATCGGGATGATGTCGGCCATCGTGATCGAGACCCTGCGCCTCGTGCGCAAGAACCAGCTCGATTCATGACTGTTCAATGCGTGTTGGTGTTGGAAAAGAGCTGGATCACCACGATCCCCGCGACGATCATGCCGATCCCCAGAACCGCGGGCAGGTCGAGCCTTTGTTGAAAGACGACAAAGCCGATCATCGCGATGAACACGATCCCCAGCCCGGACCATATGGCATAGACCAGACCCACCGGCATGAACTTGAGCGCCAGCGCCATGAACCAAAACGACGTGCCATAGGCCAGGACCACAATGATCGACGGAGCAAGCCGGCTGAATTGCTGACTCGCCTGCAGGGCGGTCGTGCCGATGGTTTCGGTCAGGATGGCGATGACCAGATAGATATAGGCAAGATGCATGACGGGCTCTTTCGCAGGGGACCGTGGGCAGGACTGCCCCGGATGTGCCACAAGCAAGGCGTCCGGCAAAGCCCGAAACGCGGTCAAATCTTGAGTAGGCGAGCGAATTTCCAATTGTATACCATCGCACACATTGACGAAGCGTCCCGGTTGGGATACCGCAACGGGCAATAAGGGCAGACCCGCCCGTGCTTACCTCAAAGAGGAGAGATGACCCATGGCCGACAAGACCCCCGATATCATCTATACAATCGTTGACGAGGCGCCCGAGCTTGCCAGCGCCTCGCTCTTGCCGATCATCCGCACCTTCGCGGCGGCGGCCGATATCAGCGTCGGCACAAGGGATATCTCGCTGGCCGGGCGCATCCTGGCCGCCTTTCCCGACTTCCTGAACGAGGATCAGCGCCAGGGCGACGACCTGGCCTGGCTGGGCGAGCTGGTCAAGACGCCGGATGCCAACGTGATCAAGCTGCCCAACATCTCGGCCTCGACGCCGCAACTCGAAGAGGCCATCGCCGAGTTGCAGGCGCAAGGTTATGCCGTTCCCGATTATCCCGACACGCCGCAAAGCGACGCCGAAAAGGACATCCGCGCGCGCTATGACGCGATCAAGGGCTCGGCGGTCAACCCGGTCCTGCGCGAGGGCAATTCCGATCGCCGTGCCGCGAAGGCGGTCAAGGAATATGCCAAGAAATATCCCCATTCGATGGGGGACTGGTCTGCCGACAGCAAGACCACGGTCGCGGCGATGCCTGGCGACGATTTCTTTGCCAACGAGAAATCCACCACCATCACCGCCGATCAGGCCGGGGCCGCAAAGATCGTGTTCAAGGGCCGCGACGGGACCGAGGCCGTTCTCAAGGACGGGTTGCGCTATGACGCGGGGACCATCGTCGATGCGACCTTCATGTCGGCCAAGGCGCTGCGCGCCTATATCCGCAAGGAAATGGAGAACATGGAGCCGGGCGTGCTGTTCTCGGTCCATCTCAAGGCGACGATGATGAAGGTTTCGGACCCGATCATCTTTGGCCATTTCGTCTCGGTCTGGCTTGAGGATTTCATCGCCAGGCACGGGGCGGGCCTCGACTGGAACCCCAGTGACGGGATTGCCGATCTGGAAAAGCAGATCGAGGGCAACAGCGAGGCGCAGGCCGATCTCAAGGCGGCGCTCGATGCGCGCCCGCCGCTCTACATGGTCAATTCCGACCGGGGCATCACCAACCTGCACGTGCCTTCGGACGTGATCATCGACGCCTCGATGCCGGCGCTGATCCGGGCGGGCGGCAAGGGCTGGGGCCCCGACGACAAGCAGGCCGACGCCAAGTGCTGCATCCCCGACAACTGCTATGCCGGGGTCTATGACGAGACGATCAAGTATTTCAAGGAGCACGGCAAGCTCGACGTGACCACCTGCGGCGCGGTGTCGAACGTGGGGCTGATGGCGCAGAAGGCCGAGGAATACGGCTCGCACCCGACCACCTTCGAGGCGCCGGCCGACGGCACGATCTCCATTGTGCTGGACTCGGGCGAGGTGCTACATTCGCATGAGGTGGAAGAGGGCGATATCTGGCGCTCCTGCACGGTCAACAAGGCGCCGATCGAGGACTGGATCGCGCTCGGTGTCCGGAGGATGAAGGCCACCGGGCTGGCTGCTTTCTGGCTCGACAAGGACCGCGCGCATGATGCCGAACTGATCAAGTATGTCGAACCCGCGCTGAAAGAGGCCGGGGTCGAGATCCCGATCATCGCCCCGCGCGAGGCGACGCGCTTTACCCTCGACAAGATGCGCGAGGGGCATGACGTCGTGACCATCACCGGCAACGTGCTGCGCGATTACCTGACCGACCTCTTCCCGATCCTGGAGTTGGGCACTTCGGCCAAGATGCTGTCGATCGTGTCGCTGATGCAGGGCGGCGGGCTCTTCGAGACCGGCGCCGGCGGCTCGGCACCCAAGCATGTCGAGCAACTGGTCGAGGAAAACCACCTGCGCTGGGATTCGCTGGGCGAGTTCTGCGCCCTGGGCGAGAGCTTCAAGTTTCTCGCCGACAAGGGCAATGCCCGCGCCGTGATCATCGGTGAGGCGGTCGAAACGGCCACGCAGCGCGTGCTCGAGGAAGAGCGCAGCCCCAAACGCAAGGTCGGCCAACCCGACAACCGCGATTCGCACTACTGGTTCGCGCGTTACTGGGCCGAAGCGCTGGCAAGCCAGACCAAAGATGCCGGGCTGGCCGAGCATTTCGCACCCATCGCCAAGGCACTGGTGGAGAAGGAAGAGCAGATCCTTGCCGAACTGATGGCGGGGCAGGGCAAGCCGGTCGACCTTGGCGGCTATTACCATGCCGACCCGGAAAAACGCACCGCCGTGATGCGCCCCAGCGCGACGCTTAACGCGATCATCGGCTGATGATTGGCTTGGGGCGTGTCGCGCAGCATGACTGAAATCACCCGCCCGTCGCGCCAGCGACGGGCACGCGTCCGCCCGCCCCAAGGCGGGCGCGTTCCGCGCCCGTCGTCGGACCGTGGTGCAACACATGCTGAAACAAGAATGAGGCGCGTCGCCCCGGCGGCGCGCTTCTCCGTCAGGGCTGGCTGCGCTGCTCGATCCGGCGCAGCCAGAGCATCAGGGCCAGCGCCACCACGGCCAGCACGAACACGCCCTGCGCCAGCGGGGCGAATGTCCCGTCAAAGGCCAGCCCGATCGGCACGGCCAACCCCATCGACAACACCGTCGCCAGCCCCGCGATCACCGAGGCCGCGGTGCCCGCGATATGGCCCAGCGGCTCCATCCCCATCGCGTTGAGATTGCCCAGCGTCATCCCGGCCTGAAAAAAGAGCGTCGTCTGCCATAGCAGGAAGAACACGAAGCCCACATCCGGGGGCAACGCAAGCTGCGACAGGATCACCATGACGCCCGAGAACAGCACCTGTGCCGCGAGCATCACCGTCACCAGGAAACGCATCCCCAGCCGCACCACCAGTGCGGCATTGATGAAACTGGCGCTGGCCGAGACGATGCAGACAGCACCGAACCACCATGGAAAGCTCGCGGCGCGGTCGTAGGTGATGTCGTAGATCTGCTGCACGCTGGCGATGGTGGCGAACAGCATCGCGAAACACAGCATCTGCGCCGCGATCGTGATCCGAACCATCGGGTGGCCCAGGATCTCGCGCAGCGCCCGCAGGATCGGCCCGATCTGAAACGGCCGACGCCGCTCGGGCGGCAGCGTCTCGTCGAGCCGCAGGCTCACCCAGGCCGCGCCGATCAGCGAAAACAGCACGAAGGCCACGAAGATGCCGCGCCAGTTCGAAAGCGCGATGATCCCCGCCCCCAACAAGGGCGCGATCGCCGGGACCAGTGCAAAGATCATCATCACGATCGACATCAGCCGCGCCATCAGCCGCCCGGAATAAAGGTCGCGGATCACCGCCATGCCCACCACCCGTGGCCCCGCGGCGCCCAACCCCTGCACCAGCCGGGCAGCCAGCATCAGCTCGAGGCTCTGCGCCGCCCAGGCCGCCGCCGCCCCGGTGATATAGACCGCCGCCCCGGCAATGATCACCCGTTTGCGGCCGAACGTGTCGGAAAGCGGCCCGGTGACGAACGTGCCCAGCCCCAGCCCGATCACGAAGGCGGTCAGGATGAGCTGGGCATTGTTGGGGGTGTCGGGGGAGAGTTCCGCCCCGATCTGTGGCAGGGCGGGCAGCATAGCGTCGATGGAAAAGGCGACGGTGGCGAACAACATCGCCATGAGCGCGACAAACTCGGCCCTTGCCATGGCAAACCGTGGCGGGCTTTCAGCCTCTGGGGGAAGGGGGGCCAGATTGTCGCTCATCCCGGCGCATTAGCACGCCCATCATCCAGCGGCCAGATGGCACTTGCACGATCCTGAGTAAATTAGTAAGCAACCACCACAATACCTGATAAATGGAGTCAGTTATGCGGAAAATTCTCGCTCCCACCTCCACACTTGCCGCCATTGCCCTGATGCTCGGCGCCACGGCGCAGGCCGAGACGGTCGCGCTCGACAACGGTCAGATGACGTATGAAATCTTCGAGCACAGCGTCGGCCATGTCGATCTGGCGACCTGCCCCGAGGGGTTCGACAACGACAAGGTGTTCTGCCGTCTGACCGTCGCCGAGGAGCGCGCGCATGTGTTTGCCTTCGCTTTCGAAGGTGACCAGTTGCTGCAGGCGATCCGCTCCTATGAATTCGACGAGGATTTCCTGAACTTCTGAAGGCCCGGCCCACCCCGCGCGTCCCCGGCCCCGGGCCGGGGGCGCGTGCCGTTCAGGTTCCGGTCGCGATCTGCGCGGCGATATCGTCGATGACCTTTTGCCAAAGCTCGACCGGCTGCGCCCCGGGCACCGCGTGCTGGCCCGCGACGATGAAGGTCGGCACCGCCGTGACCCCCATCTCGCGCGCGCCGGTATCGCGGGCGAGAATCTCGTCGCGGTCGGCTTCGCTCTGCAGGAGCTTGAGGATCACCGCCGCATCAAGCCCCGCGGCATCGGCAATGTCGGCCAGAACCTCGTGATCCGCGATATCGCGCCCATCCTGGAAATAGGCGCGAAAGAGTGCTGCGACCACCGGCGTCTGCCGCCCCTCGATCCCGGCCCAGTGGGTCAGGCGATGCGCATCGAGCGTGTTGGGCGTGCGCGCGATCTTGTCGAACGCGATGTCGAGCCCGGCCTCCTGCGCCCGCGCAACCACCGGCTTGTAGGCCTCAAACGCCGCTTCCTTGCCGCCGAACTTGGTTTCGAGATAGCTCCGCCTGTCCATGCCCTCGGGCGGCATGTCGGGGTTGAGCTGATAGGGGTGCCATTCGACCGTGAACGGATGGTCCGGCCGGCTTTCGAGTGCGCGGTCGAGCAGCGTCTTGCCGATGTAACACCATGGGCAGATCGGGTCGGAGAAGATGTCAAGCTTGACCATGTTGCGCCTCGTATAGCTGTTTCAGCGCCTGGCGCTGAAGTTTTCCGTTGGGATTGCGGGGCAGGGCGTCGACATGCACGAAGAGGCGCGGCTGCTTGTATCGCGCAAGCCTTTCCTTTGCATACGCTGCCAGAGCGTCGGCGTCCAGCGCGGCCTCGGACGTGTAGAACGCCGCGATCACCCTTGCGTCGGCCTTGACCTCGATATCGGTAACGCCGATCTCGGTCAGGCCGGGGAAGTCCTGGAACGCCGCCTCCACTTCGAGCGGCGAGACGCGATAGCCGCCCGCGTTCATCATGTCATCGACCCGGGCATGATACTCGATCTGGAAATCCTCGCCCATCGCGCCGTGATCGCCGGTCAGGAACCATTCGCCGCGAAACCGCGCGGCGGTTTCCTCTTTGGCCCCGAGATAGCCCAGCATCAGCCCCGGGTCACGGTTGGACACCGCAATCGTGCCATCCGCGCCCAGCGGCACCGGTTCGCCCGCCTCGTCGACAATGGCCACGCGCCGCCCCTTTTGCGGCCGCCCCAGCGTGCCGGGCCGCGCCGGGCAGGTGGGACTGGCCGAGATGAAGGTCGAACATTCCGACATGCCGAACGCCTCGTAGAGCATCGTGCCCGTCGCCGCGTTCCACGCCTCGCGGATCGCCTCGGAGAGCTTTTCCCCCGCGCTCAGCCCATGGCGCAGGCGGGGCAGGTCAAGCTTCGCGTTCTGGCTTAATATCTTGCGATAAACCCCCGGAGCAGCCGCGAAAATCGTCGCATCATGACGCCTGAGCAAGAGCGGGATCATCTCTGGCGTCGTGCCCGGCTCGGGGATGAGCGCGGTCGCGCCCACGCTCCACGGGTCCATCAGCCCGGTGCCAAGCGTATAGGTCCAGTTGAACGCACCCGCATGGCAGAGCCGGTCGCCTTCGCCGAGGCCATACCAGCCCTCGTGCATCATCTGCCGCGCCCAGATCGCGCGGTGCGCGTGGCAAACCGCGCGCGGCTGGCCCGATGTGCCCGAGGTGAAGATGACATAGGCCAGCCGGTCAGGATCGCCCATCTCGTAGTCGCAGCGTGCCAGATCGCGCATCGCGGCGAGGTCATCCTGCCCGATCACCGGCACGCCCGGCGCGTCGGGGCAGGCGATGCCGTCGCCGCGCAGGATCGCCGCGGGTTCGAGCGTGTCGATCATCGCCGCCACCTCGCGCGCGGTGATTTGCGACGAGCTTGGAACCGGCACACAGCCCACCGCCATCGCCCCCAGGTAGGCGATCGGAAACTCCACCGTGTTTCCCAGCCGCATCAGCACGACATCGCCCGGCTTCAGCCCGGCCTGCAGAAGCCCCGTTCCGGTGCCGCGCACAGCCCGCTCAAGCCGGGCGTAAGACCAGCGTTCGGCCCGCGCCGGGCCCAGAACCGCGAGCGCGATCTTGTCGGGCAGATCGGCGGCCCGGCCCAGCACATGGGCGGTGAAATTGAACGGGTCGGGGCAGGGGGTGAACGGCCCCTCGTCATAGATCGAGCGCATGGCGTGTTGCTACGCCCGGACCGGAAGAGTTGCAAGCGCGCGTGGCCGGCACGTCACTCCTGCCACCACCAGACATCGGGCATGAACCAATAGCCATCGCCATAGACCGGGAGCCGCGCAGGGTAACGCAATTGCCGGGCATGGGCGATCCGCCCGATCCCGAACTCATAGGTCGGGATCACGTAGCGCCCCGCCATCAGCACCCGGTCGAGCGCACGCACCGCAGCGGTGAACTCGGCCTCGTCCGCGGTTTCCAGCATCCGCTCGATCATCGCGTCGATGGCGGGCGATTTCACCCCCATGAGGTTGCGCGACCCGGGCTGATCGGCCGCGTCGCTGCCCCAATAGGCGCGCTGTTCGTTGCCCGGCGAAAGCGAGAACTCGCGTCTGAAATCGGTCATGTCGAAATCGAAGGTCTGAACCCGGGAGAAATACTGCGCATTGTCCACCACGTCGAGCATGGCGCGCACCCCGATCCGCTCCAGCGCACGGATGAAGATGTTGGCGAAGGCCTGTTTCTCGGTCGACCCCTGCGGCAGCAGGATCGAGAATTCCAGCGGCCGCCCCGACGCGTCGCGCATCACCCCCTGTTCGGCCTGGTAGCCCGCCTCCTGCAAGAGCCGCATCGCCGCGCGCAGGTTCTTGCGGTTGCGCGCCGTGCCGTCCGACACCGGCAGCGCATACCCCTCAAGCGCCCCGGGCAGGAGCGTGTCGGCGAAGGGTTCCAGCAAATCACGCACCCGCCCCTCGGCCGGGCCGGGCCGCATCCCCAGGTCGGTGCCCGAGAAATACGAGGTGATCCGGTCCTGCCGGCCGCCGGTGATCGCGTCGTTGGTGTATTCGAAGTTGAAGGCATGGATCATCGCCGCCCGCACCCGCCAGTCATCGAAAGGCGCACGGCGCGCATTCATCACGAAGCCGGTCATCCCCGAAGGCTTGCCGCTGGGGATCTCTGATTTGACCACGTCGCCCGACCGCACGGCCCGAAAATCATACGCACTTTGCCATTTCTCGGCATTGGTTTCGCGATAGACGGTCAGTTCGCCGGCCTTGAACGCCTCGAACATGACCGCCGCATCCCCGTAGAACTCGATGCGGATCTCGTCGAGATTGGCCCGCCCCTGCATCAGCGGAAGGTCGCGGCCCCAGTAGTCGCGATCGCGCCGCATCACCACGTTGCGCCCCGGCTCGAAACTGTCGATCACGTAGGGCCCGGTGCCGATGGGCACGGTGTCGAGGCCGGAATCGGTGAAATCGCGGTCCTCCCATTGTGCCTTTTTCAGGATCGGGCGCAGCCCCGCGATCAGCGGTAACTCGCGATCCTCGGTATTGAAGGTCAGGCGCACGCTGCGCGGGCCGGTCTGTTCTATGCTCTCGACCTTGGTCCAGAAGCTCAGGTAGATGGGGTGCCCCTGCGTTCCCAGCGTTTCGAAACTCCAGATCACATCCTCGACCGTGACCGGGCTGCCGTCCGAGAATCGGGCCTCCTCGCGCAGGGTGAATTCCACCCAGTTTCGATTCGGGCCGGTCTCGACCGATTCGGCCAGAAGCCCGTAAAGCGCGAAGGGCTCGTCCCAGTTGCGCCCCATCAGCCCTTCGTATCCCAGAAATCGTAACTGCCAGGGCGCGGTGCCTTTCAGGATAAACGGGTTGAGGCTGTCGAAGCCGCCGGTATTGCCGGTGACGATGCGCCCGCCCCGGGGCGCTTCCGGGTCGGCATAGGGCAGCGACACAAAATCCGGTGGCAGGCCCGGATCGCCATACATAGATATCCCGTGCCGTGGGTCCGCCCGCGCCATGAGCGCAAGGAAAAGACAGCCGAGAATCGTCGCCCCAAACACCGTTTTCCGGATCGTGAGGGGGAAATAATCTGATCCCATTTTTTCAACAATCCCGCGCTGCCCATGTTTTGCTGGCGGTCAGGCTAACGGGGGTTTCACGTGTTATCAAACTTTTAGCTTGGACAAGCGCTCCAAATTGCTTATAAAGAGGGCACTGCTCGATAGGTTTCTTGCCTGTATGAAACCTGCCTCAATAACTGGACGCCGGCCTTGTGCCGGCGTTTTTTTTTGCGCGGAACCCTGCCGCTCGGGGCGCGTTTTCGCCCGCTTCATGAAAGCGTATCCGATCCGTGTTATGGTTGACCTCCGGTCACGCACTGACCGCCGAGCAAACACCATATGCAGGAGGCAATCATGGACTCCGTCAAGATCGCAGAACTGGCCCGCGCCCTGCGCACGGCACACGGGCCCAAGGCCCCGGTCGAAGCCGCCCGCAAGATCCGCCAATACGAGGTTTCGGGCAATCGCGCCGAAGTCGAGAACTGGCAGCGAATCAGGAACGCGCTCGACACGACCAGCGCCCCGCACCAGGGCTGAGGCCGCGGCGAATCGCGGTTTCGCCCACCTGACGGTCATGACAAGGTGAGGTCATCCCATTTCAGGAGACAGAAACACCATGACACTTGCAGGCAAGACCGCCGTCGTCACCGGATCGAACTCGGGAATCGGCCTTGGCATCGCGCGCGAACTGGCGCGCGCGGGCGCCGAGGTAGTGATCAATTCCTTCACCGATTCGGAAGAGGATCACCAACTCGCCCGCGACATCGCCGCCGAATTCGGCGTCTCGGCGCGCTATGTGTCGGCAGACATGTCGAAACCCGACCAATGCCGCGCCCTGATCGAGAAGGCCGGTGCCTGCGACATCCTCGTGAACAATGCCGGGATTCAGCATGTGGCCGCGATCGATGAATTCCCGACCGAGAAATGGGATGCGATCATCGCGATCAATCTCAGTTCGGCCTTTCACACCACGGCCGCCGCGCTGCCGGGGATGCGCAAGGCGGGCTGGGGCAGGGTGGTCAATATCGCCTCGGCCCACGGGCTGACTGCCTCGCCCTACAAATCCGCCTATATCGCGGCCAAGCACGGGATCGTGGGCCTGAGCAAGACCACGGCGCTCGAAACCGCGGGGCAGGGGATCACCTGCAACGCGATCTGCCCGGGCTACGTGCTGACCCCGCTGGTCGAGTCGCAGATCCCCGACCAGATGAAGGCACATGACATGGATCGCCACACCGTTGTGCGCGAGGTGATGCTGGCCCGCCAGCCGTCAAAGGAATTCGCCACCGTCGAGCAACTGGGCGGCACCACCGTGTTCCTGTGCTCGCCGGCCGCCGACCAGATCACCGGCACCACGATCTCGGTCGATGGTGGCTGGACGGCGCTCTGACGTGACCCGCCGCATCAATCTCGCGCTCCAGGGCGGCGGCGCGCACGGGGCATTCACCTGGGGCGTGCTCGACCGTCTGCTCGACGAGGACGACATCGAGATCGCGGGCATTTCGGGCGCCTCCGCCGGGGCACTCAACGGGGCCGCTCTGAAATCCGGGTGGCTCATGGACGGGCGCGAAGGGGCGCGCGCGAATCTCGACTGGCTGTGGCGCCAGATGGGCGCGATCGACAGCCCGCTTTTCCCGCACTGGATGGGGCTGGCGCAGATGTCGCATTCGGTGGGCAATTCGCTGCCCTATCTCTGGGCCGAAAGCCTGGAGCGGATGATCTCGCCCTATGTGTCGGGCCCGTTCTATGCCAATCCGCTGCGTCGCGTGGCCGAACGGTTCGATTATGACCGAGTATGCGCCCGTGACGGGCCGCGGCTTTTCGTCGGGGCGACCAATGTGCGCAGCGGCAAGATCCGCGTCTTCCAGGGCGACGACATCAGCACCGATGCGCTCCTCGCCTCGGCCTGTCTGCCCACGCTCTTCCGCGCGGTCGAGATCGACGGCGAGGCCTATTGGGACGGCGGATATACCGGCAACCCCGCGCTCTTTCCGCTTTTCGCGCCCGACCTGCCCGGCGATATCGTGATCGTCAATATCAACCCGCTCGAACGCACCGAAATCCCCCGCACACCTCAGGACATCCGCAACCGCATCAACGAGATCAGCTTCAACTCCTCGCTCCTGCGCGAACTGCGCGCCATCGCCTTCGTGCAGCGCCTGCTCGATGAGGGCCGGATGCGACAAGGCGAGATGAAGCGCCTCAACCTGCACATGATCGCCGACGACGCTCTGATGAACGAGCTTTCGGTGGCGACCAAGCTCGTGCCGATCCCCGATGTCATCGCCCGCCTCAAGACCGCCGGTCGCGAGGCTGCGCAGGCCTTTCTCGACACCCATGGCGACGATCTGGGGCAGCGTGGTTCCGTCGATCCCGGCAGCATTTACGGCTCAACCTGATTCAGCGGTAGGGCAGAGGACTTATTGTCCCGCTTCCAGCTCCTGCACCGGCTGCGTCGGGTCCTTCCTGTTTGGATAGACCAGCCCCGCCGAGATCACGAGCTTGGCGGCATCCTCGACCCCCATTTCCAGCTCGATCACCGAATGGCGCGGCACGAAGAGCAGGAACCCGCTTGTCGGGTTGGGCGTCGTGGGCAGGAACACCGACACGATCTCTTCCTCGACCGGGATGCGCCGGTCTATCTCGCCCTTGGCCGAGGTCGAGATGAAGGCGATCGCCCAGATCCCCTTGCGCGGGTATTCCACAAGACAAGCCTTGTCGAACTGCGATTCGGTTTGCGCAAAGATCGTCTCGGCGATCTGCTTGATCCCGCCATAGACCGAGCGGACAATCGGCATTCGGTCCACGATCATTTCGCCCCAGCCAAGGAAGCTGCGCCCGATCAGCCCCTTGGCGATCCAGCCGACAAAGATCGTGAAAATCAGGAACAGGATCACCCCGACGCCGCGGACGCTCACGTTCACTTCGCCCTCGCCGAACAGCCAGCGGAACCAGTGCGTGTCCGCAACCCAGCGATTGATCAGCACATCAGGGTGATACCTGTCCGGTATGAAAGGCAGAACCCAGCTGTCGATCCAGCCGACAAATGTCCAGATCAACCAGAACGTGATGGCAATCGGCACCACCACGACAAGACCGGCCAGGAAATTGTTGCGCAGCCCCGCAAAGGGACGCCAGCGGCGTTGTGGCTTTTCGCTGTCATTGTCGTCAAGGGGTGATGTCATGCGATAATCACTATATCAGAGTTGGGTCTCGACATAAGTGCATTTGTCGAGCCGGGCAATCCGCATCGATACAGGCGCGCCGCACGGTGCGTTCGTCCCTTTCCCGGCGACGGGTCGGCGTCATCTGCCGGCAGCCGGGCGGCAGCCGGATGTCAGCCGGCTGTCACCCCCCGGATTCGGCACCTCGGGCGGCGTTAACGGCTGTGGCGGGGCAGGGGTTGCCAATGCCGCGCAACCCCTCTATACGCGCGACATTCAATCCGCAGGCAAGGGCGGGTCTATGGGGGAGACATCCCCATCGGTCCACCGGTTGAGGCATCCGCCTTGCACCCCTTGCCAAGGCGAAAACCGGAAAGGAAACAACGACATGGCTCTTCCCGAGTTCACCATGCGCCAGCTTCTGGAAGCAGGCGTTCACTTTGGCCACCAGACGCAGCGCTGGAACCCCCGCATGGGCGAGTTCATCTATGGCGCGCGTAACGGCATTCACATCATCGACCTTACCCAGACTCTCCCGATGCTGGATGCGGCCCTCAACGCGATCCGTGAAACCGTCTCCAAAAGCGGCCGGGTCCTGTTTGTCGGCACCAAGCGTCAGGCCAGCCAACCCATTGCGGACGCAGCCGAAAAATGCGCGCAATACTACATGAACCACCGCTGGCTGGGTGGCACGCTGACCAACTGGCAGACCGTTTCCAAGTCGATCAACCGGCTCAAGGAATATGACGAGCGCCTCGCCGAAGGCGCCGAAGGCCTGACCAAGAAGGAACGCCTCGGGATGGAACGCGAACAGGCCAAGCTCCAGGCATCGCTTGGCGGAATTCGCGAAATGGGCGGCGTGCCCGACATGCTGTTCGTCATCGACGTCAAGAAAGAGGCCCTGGCCGTGGCAGAAGCCAACAAGCTGGGTATTCCGATCGTTGCGGTGGTTGATACCAACTGTTCGCCCGACGGAATCGATTATGTCATCCCCGGCAACGACGACGCAGCCCGCGCGATCGCCCTTTACTGCGACCTGGCCAGCCGCGCCGCCCTTGACGGGATGCAGGCCCAGCTTGGCGCCGCGGGCGTGGATATTGGCGAACTGGCCGAAACGCCGGTCGAAGAAGTGACGGTCGAGGCTGTCGAGGCCCCGGAAGAGGCGGGCGCCGAGGCCGGTGAAAAAGGCGAGGCATAAGCCCGTCACGCAATTGTCGCGCGGGCGTGTCAGGCACACGCCCGCGGCGGTAACCGATATGAAACAATTTCAGGAGAGCCTGACATGGCGATCACAGCAGCAATGGTGAAGGAACTGCGCGACAGCACGGGCGCAGGCATGATGGACGCGAAGAAAGCACTGACCGAGGTCGATGGCGACATGGATGCGGCCATCGACTGGCTCCGCACCAAGGGTCTGGCCAAGGCCGCCAAGAAATCGGGTCGCACCGCGGCCGAGGGTCTTGTCGGGGTTGCGGTCGATGGCGGCAAAGGGGTGGCGATCGAGTTGAACTCGGAAACAGATTTCGTTGCCAAGAACGAAGAGTTTCAAAAACTTGTCGGAGATATCGCACAGGCCGCGCTCGCTGTCGGTGATATCGAGGCTCTGAAAGCCACGGACATGGGCGGCAAACCCGTCGAGGCCGCCGTGACGGATGCGATTGCCAAGATCGGTGAGAACATGACGCTGCGCCGGATGGCATCTGTCGAGGGCGACTCCGTTGTGACATATGTGCATAACGCGGCAACGGCCGGCATGGGCAAGATCGGTGTTCTGGTCGCCTATCGCGGCAATGATGAAGGCTTCGCGCGTCAGGTCGCAATGCACGTCGCCGCTGCCGACCCGCGCCCGCAGGCACTGGATGCTGACGCGCTCGATCCCGCCATCGTCGAAAAGGAACGTCAGGTCCAGATCGACATCGCGCGGGAATCGGGCAAGCCCGACAATGTCATCGAGAAGATGATCGAGGGGCGGATGAAGAAATTCCTGGCAGAGATCACGCTTCTCAACCAGGCGTTCGTGGTCAATCCTGACCTGACCGTTGCGCAGGCGGCCAAGGAGGCCGGCGTCGAGATCACCGGCTTCGTGCGCCTGGAGGTTGGCGAAGGGATCGACAAGGAGCAGGAAGACTTTGCAGCCGAAGTTGCCAAGGTGGCTCAGGGCTGATCCTCCCGGGGCGCATCAGGTTTGCGAACCAGATCAGAAATTTAAAGAATTAAAACGGTGCCAGCTTTTGGGCTGGCACCGTTCCATTTTGTCCGCCCCTGCAAATGGGGATGAGAAAGGGCGGTTCAAATGTCGGCCTTCCAGCCGAAGAATAGACTTTCAGACCGACTCCGGCGTGAACCGGACAGAGCAAAGAGCCCTGAAATTCCAGAGATTTGCCCTGTACGTTCCCAGGCTTCAAAAGCCACCACTCACGGAACACTATCATGGTGACAGCGTGAAACGGATTGCGAAAGTAAGGGAATCCTTACCTAACGGAAACACGCAAGCGCCGCATTCGATGAAACCTCGCCATCGGAAATGAGCAGGCAATGTATTGGTTAATGGGGCATGTCCGTCAATACTCGACCACGAACATCTGGTTATGTAACGCTGCTTTCAACACCGCCTGGGCAGTCGTTTCCACGCTCAAAACTTCCCGGGCAAGGCGCAGGTGCTTTTCGACGGTTGCCGGCGTCAAACCCATCAGGATCGCGATATCAGCCGTTGTCTTTCCGTCACCGACCCAATGCAGCGCCTCGAGCTGCCTTCTGGTCAAGCCGCGGGTCGGGCTGGAATAGGGCAGGGACAGGATCTTGAGATGCGCCACGTTGTTCATTACGACAAGGTCCGCTCCATGCTCGGCCCAGACCTCATCGACTTCGGCCTGTGTCATGTCCTCGCGTCCGGTCAAGGCGATGGCGCCTTTCGAACGGGGCGAAATCGACTTGAAACTGATCGTGTAACCCGATGTCACGCGCATTTTCTTGTTGAACTCGACGACCTTCATCTCGCTTTCCGACAACAGGCCGCTTTTCATCATGTCGCTCACAATGCTCCAGCTGGCGACGCCTTCGTTTTCGAGCGACCACTTGACCATCGGCGCATGAAAATACATCGACTGGCCAAGGAACCAATCGGTGTATTCCTTGTCGTGATTGGTCAGAATGATGAAATCGTCGGGATCTCCGAGCGATCGGCCGCTTCGGTAATTGGTATAGCCGTAAAACAATCGAGTGAACCCGTATTGCGCCATTTTGCGACAATGCATGTCCCAGAGCGCCTCCATGGATGGCGCGTTGGTCAACTCGTCAAGGTATTCTGCCAGGTTCATTCGTCTGTCTTTCACGTTAACCAAACGGTGGGATGACAACCGACCGTATCATTAAGAATTCTGAGCCCATTTCACATTAGACCGATAGAGACTCGCATTTGCAAAGAGTTCGGTTCGAGTGGTTCCAAAGATTTAGCTGCCAACATGAATTATGTCGAGAGCGTCCGGGGCGACTCGCTAACATCATTTATTTAACATAATACTTATTATGCGTTTTATCTTCTCAAACCGGAGCGCGCTACTTTGAAGTGCGACTCCTATTAGAAAACAATGAGTTATCTAATAGGAGATCATGGCATGGGAGCCGTTCCTCAAGCGCCACAAATCGACGATCTTTCGCGAGATCATATGCGGGATACTTCGGTCATGCCGCCCAGTTGCAGACGGACAAGCGAAGATCTGTGCAGCGCAAGCTGATCCGACATCCTGAGCTGTGCAAGACCGTGATCGCCCGGATCAAACAAGGCTGGACGCCCGAGCAGATCGGCAACCGCATGATCTATGAAGGCGCAAAGTTGCGCGTCTGCCAGGAAACGATCTACCGTTATATCTATTCCAAGGAAGGCATGGACGAAGAGCTGTGGTCTGTTGAAATCCATGTCGAGCCCTTCCTCGCTCGACTTGCGGGTGTAGACGGCAGCACAGCGCAGGCGGCGCGTCGGCTCGGTCTGGGTCTTTCTGGTCATCGGGCGCCTCCGGTCTGGTCGAGCCCGAAGAACCGCCAGCCATTCCAGTGCGCGCCGGTGATCGCGCAGACCGCGGCCGAGAGCGACTTGAAGCGCCGGCCCTGGTCGAGATTTGACCCTACGCACTGAGCGGAGTTTTTGCCTATCTCCTTCCCCCGACATTTACCTCTGATTTCATTTAAGGATTCAACAGGCCGATGCGATCGGCACAAGATTTTGCATTCACGCTCAAACCGATGCTTTGCGGGATATCACGCGATAAGACAGTCCTAGACGCCCCGGTCGTGGAACGCGTAAACGGGGAAGCGAGGTTTGGCCCTGAATGCATTTTACCGGGACGGCTGTTGCATCACGCCTCACCAATCAAGGGTGTTGGGCAGCCACACGGCGATTCCGGGAAAAAAGAAAAGTAGCGTCAACCCGAGCAGTTGTAGCAACACGAAGGGTCCGACCGAGCCGTAGATGTCGCGCATGCTGACCGATTTCGGCAGCACCCCCTTGAGCCAGAACAGCACAAATCCGAAGGGCGGTGTGAGATAGGCGACCTGGATCGCGACGATGAACATGGCTCCAAACCACAGCTTGTCCACACCCAGCTCGTTGAGAATCGGCACGAAGAGCGGTGTGCACAACATGATGATGGCCCAGTCGTCCATGACCATGCCAAGCACGACGATTATGACCATCATGATGAACAGGATGCCGTTGGTGCCGCCCGGCATGGCCAGCACCAGCTCCGTAAGCAGATCCTGACTGCCCATCGTGTTGAAAATATTCAGGAAAATCGTCGCCCCAATCAGGATCCACAACCCCATCCCGGTCAGCTTGATGGTCGTGGACAGCGACTCGCGCAAGACGTACCAGCTCAACCGCCCATAGACCAGATTGATAACAAAGGCCCCCGCTGCACCAAAGGCGGCCGCCTCGGCCGGCGTGGCGACACCGCCCCAGATGACCCCGAGCACGATGACGATCAGCACCAAGAAGGGCCATATGTTGACCACCGCCCGCGCCTTTTCGCCCGTGGTGAACCGTTTGTCATGGGGCAGCGCAGGTCCGATATGTGGCTGCAGCCGACACCGCACGCCGATATAGACGCCATAGAATACTGCCAGCATGAAACCCGGCAGCACTCCGGCCAGGAACAGATCGCCGATCGAGACCTTCGCGAGGAGACCGTAAAAGATGAAGGGCACGCTGGGCGGGATGAGCGCGCCGAGCGCACCACCCGCCGCGATCGCGCCGATAGCGATGGATCGATCATACTTGTAGCGCATCATCGAAGGGTAAGCGATTTGCGCCATGGTGATCGTGGCTGGCGGCGTGATGCCCGTCACCGCCGCAAAGATCGTGCAAACCGCCACCGTGCCAATGGCAAGCCCGCCATGAATGTGCCCGATAAGCTTGTAGACGGCATCATACGCCGCTTCTGCAATCCCGGAAAAGCGGATCAGACTGCCCATGAACAGGAACAGCGGCACGGTCACCAGGATCGTGCTCCAAGGCGTGGAATAGAAGGCGCTTGGCACCGACATCAACGCACGTGGTTCCATGATCATCGCGAACAGGACCGCCGTCCCGCCGAGGCCAAAAGCCACAGGCAGCCCCATGAAAAGAACGATGAACAGGACAATGAAATAGAGCGCGGTGACGAGTTCTAGGCTCATGCACTTCCTCGCGGATCTGAGCTGCCGCACGGGTGCCGCAGGCAAGAAAAGAATTCGGGCGGATCAGAGCACCGGCCCGCTTGCGCAGCGGACCGGCACATAGTTGACAGGGGCGACAATGGCCCCGTGCCGATTCAGTAGAGACCGGCTTCCTCGAGATACGCTTTCCAAAGCTCCACGCCCTGTGCGGTGAGCTCGGATTGCTCGGCGACTTGCGGCCAGACCTCATTGATCGAGACCTCGCGCATCCGTGCGATCTCCTCGTCGGACAGATGGATCACCTCGCCGCCGGCGTCCTCGAGATCCTTCAGAGCCTCGGCCACGCCTTCGTCATGCATGCGGCTGGTCTCGAAATAGACTTCCTCGAAAATGCCGTCGATCTGCTCGCGTTGCCAGTCGTTCAGACCGTTCCAGGCATCGAGATTGACAAAGATTTCCTGGTGCTGCGCCGGGTTCCAGCCAGGCATGATCGCGTAGTCGACGACCTCGTGGAAAGACATGTCGTTTATGCCCCCCGTGTCCCAGTAGGTGCCCTCGATCGTGCCAAGGCGGATGGCGGTATATATATCTCCGGCATCCATCGAAACCGGCGAGCCGCCCATCGTGGAATGGAAAATCGCCTGTGGTCCGCCGGCGCGCATCTTCTTGCCCTTGAGGTCATCGAGACTGTCCACGCGGAACTTTGTGAACATGGCATTCGGACCCTGATTGGTCCAGCCGACCCAACGCAGGTTGCGCTCCATTGCAGCCTGCTGAACCAACTCACCGATGCGGTAATCGGGATCACCCCACATCGCATCCCAGGCCTGTTCCGTGTTTTCGGCGCCCATTGCCATGCCGAAGGCCAGCATGCCCTCGGGCATGTCGCCGCCATAGACGGTGGCCCAGCACGCGGTCACATCGATCTGACCGCCGACGGTGGCGCCGAACGCTTCCGCCCCGCTGGTCAAGGCACCGGCCGGTTCGAGCCGGATCTTCACCGTGCCTTCCGTCGCCTCCTCGACCGCCTCGATCCAAGGCACAACGCCGCTGCCCCACCCGGCATCGGTGTTGTCGAAGCAAGGCTGGAATACCCAGTTGGTAACATCGTCGGGCGGGCCGTGGTTGTCGGCCAGCGCCTGCGCCCCCGAAAGGCCAAGGGCCATCATCGCGACGCCAGCGGTCACGTGAAAGGTTGAACGGGTCTTCATGGTGTCCTCCTCTGTTGGGTTGAGCTGGAATTGTTTCTTGTTGTTGGCCCCTTCGGCGCACCTAGGGGCAAGCATGGAGTCAGTGATCAGGCGCCTTGTTGACGCCGAAGATTATACAAATGTCCCTGATGAATTTTCTGACAACCAGCAGCAGCACGACCGTTGCGCCGATCGGAATTGCGGATTTGATCGGCCCCAATGGGAGCGGTACCGCCGTTGGTGTCATTTGATTGAGCCGATAAGACTGCGCAGCCGCATCAATCCCGCGGGTGATCAGCACATAAAGGAACAAGAAAGTGAAACTGGCCGTAAGCACATCCAGTATCGCCTTGGTTCGATCAGACGCGTTGGCGTAGAAAATGTCGAGCTTGACGAACGAATCGTGCTTGAGCGCATAGATCCCGCCCACGCAGGCCATCAGGACCATCGTCGCTTGCACTGTCGTGCCGATCCAGAGCGACGGCTGGTTGAGGAAGTATCGCAAGAACACGTCGGTGACCCCGAAAATCATGCAATAGAGAACCAGCAGCCAACCGATCATGCCCGCAAATTCCGAAAGACCGTCGATCAGCAGCTCCAAGCCGCGCAGAAACATCATGCCACCGGATCGAATTAACATACCAAAAGACCTTTATCCCACAGGCTCGCAGGTCGCCCTGATCGCGGGTTTCGGAAAAAGCCCGTCCGCGACAACCTGTCACATCATCGTGAGGCGTCGAGCCAAAGAAGCATAGAACCAGATTCCCTAAACGACAGAACCAAAATCAGACACAAAGCCGCTGGATCACCTGGGTATAGCGGCCGGGACCCCGGTCTGACTCGGGATGTCACAGTTCTGGGGCCGTGTTCTGGGGCCGTTCGACGATGAATACCCGCACTGTGGTCCCGAAAACGGACTTGTCAGGGCGCGCGAATGATGCGGTGGTTACGGACCGGCGATCGCACGCCAGATCACATGTGATCGATACCAGGCATATTCTGCCGCCCCATCGGCTTCCTTCATGGACCGAAGCACAGAAAACATCACGGGTTTACCGGGAACAGATCTACAATCGAAGCGATTGATAAAATCAAGCAATTCATACGCACTGACGCCTTGTTCCAAAACGACTGCGTTGCGATCATCCACTCACAGCCCCGCCTACCCAAGATCGCCTTCGATCGGACTCATGATCTCGACCTCTTGGCCATCCCTCAAGGCGGTGTAAAAGCAACTGCGCCGATTGGTGTGACAGGCCGGACCGGACTGCTCGACCAAAACAAGCACGCAGTCACGGTCGCAATCAATGCGCATCTCGACGAGCTTCTGCACATGTCCGCTTGTCTCGCCCTTGACCCAAAAGCATTGCCGCGACCTGCTCCAATAGGTCACCCTGCCACTCTCGAGCGTCCGGCGCACCGCGTCCGCATTCATCCACGCCATCATCAGGACCTCGCCCGAGGCAGCATCCTGCGCGATTGCGGGCACCAGTCCACGGTCATCATATTTCAGTGTTTCCGGATCAAAGCCCATGCCTGCCCCCTTTGCATCCACGCCAGACGGGTCTATTTAGGACAAAAGGACCGGGAAGGAAACGACATGAGCGAGACCGATCTCATCAAGCTCTATTCCGAGCGCATCCTCGCGCTTGCTGCCGACATCCCGCATCTTGACCGCCTCCCGGAGCCCGATGCCACGGTCAAACGCCGCGCGCCGCTTTGCGGATCGACCGTCACGGTCGATATCAATATGCGCGATGGCGTGATCACCGACTACGGGCAGGACGTGAAAGCCTGCGCCCTGGGCCAGGCGGCAGCCAGCATTGTCGGCGCCAACATCATTGGCCGCACCCGCGAAGAGGTCGAGACCGCGCGCAACGCCCTGCGCGACATGCTCAAACACGACGGTCCGACACCGCCCGCCCCTTTCGACGGGTTGGAAGTGCTGCGGCCTGCACGTGATTACAAGAACCGCCATGCCTCGATCATGCTGACCATCGAAGCCACCCTAGAGGCGATGGACAAGGCCGCGCAAAGCGACTGCGCCTGATCGAGGTCAAACCGAAAAAAACCGCCGCGCTTGGTGTCCAAGGCGGCGGTCAGGTGCGTGAGCCAACTTGGCCCCGCTGCTCAGTCAGGGCAGATGAGGCAACCCCAGGACGACATGAGGGACAGGCAGTGTCAGTCTTGGCGCATGGATTGGGACAGGTTGCGCCACAGGCAGGGGCAAAGGCTCACGTGGCAGAATTCATCAATGATGCGTCAAAAGAGACTGGGCAGATGCAGCCCGGCAATCAATAAGACCATCAGTGAAACCGCCCCGATCGCATCCTGCCAGATGGTGTCCTGACTGCGTTCGAGGATGGATTTGAGTTGAATGACCATCGGCGACCTCCTGCACTTGATCTCTTTTGTTGCTCTTTTGTTCTCACATAGGAGCCACCCTGTAAAGACCTTTTTGAGAACATTAGTGAACTTTAACAGAACGCTCGGCTCAACCCACTGAAATCAGGCGAATTGCCTGATCCTGCTCCATTAACCAAAGCAGGTTCCGTGCCGCCCGCCCTCGATCCGTTTCAAGCACCGGATCGTCGGTCAACAGCTTGCGCGCATCGCTCTGCGCCACCGCCATTAGCGCCGCTTGATGCTCCATGTCGCCAACCCGGAATCTCGGCAAGCCGGATTGTGCCACACCGATCACGTCACCTGCGCCACGCATCTCCAGATCGACCTCGCTGATGCGAAACCCGTCCTCGGTATCGCGCAGCGTGGTCAGCCGCCGCTCGGCGCCTTCGTTGAGGGGCGCCTGATACATCAAAAGACAGGTCGAGGCGCCGCTCCCCCGTCCGACACGCCCCCGCAACTGATGCAATTGCGCCAGCCCGAAAATCTCGGCCCGTTCGATCACCATGATCGTGGCATTGGGCACATCCACCCCCACTTCGATCACCGTCGTGGCGACCAGAACACTGGTCTCGCCACGTTGAAACGCGGCCATTGCGGCATCCTTTTCCTGTCCCGGCATCTGGCCGTGGACCAGCCCCACCCGGTCGTCGCCGAGCGCGGCGCGCAGATGCTTGAACCTTTCCTCCGCCGCAGTCAGATCGCTACTCTCGCTCTCATCGACGAGTGGACAAACCCAATAGGCCTGCTTGCCCTCGCTCACGGCGCGACGCAGATGCTCGACCACCTCCTCCATCCGCGCGGCGCTGACCAGCGCGGTCTTGATCGGTTGTCGACCGGGCGGCTTTTCGTCGAGAATCGAGATATCCATGTCACCATACTGCGCCAACGACAGGCTGCGTGGAATCGGCGTCGCCGTCATCACCAGAACATCCGCCCCCGCACCCTTGCGGCCCAGCTCCAGCCGCTGGCGCACGCCGAACCGATGCTGCTCGTCGATGATGGCCAGCCGCAGATCACGGAATTCCACGTCCTTCTGAAACACCGCATGGGTGCCAACGAGGATCTGGATATCGCCCGCCGCCAGCGCTGCCAGCTTGGCCCGGCGCTCGCCCGCCTTGTCGCGTCCGGTCAGGATGTCGAGAACCACCCCCGCGCTTTCGGCAAGCGGACGCAGCCCTTCGAGGTGCTGGCGCGCCAGTATCTCGGTGGGCGCCATCATAACGCCCTGCCCGCCCGCTTCGACCGCGATCAGAAGCGCCATGAACGCCACCAGGGTCTTGCCTGACCCCACGTCGCCCTGCAAAAGCCGGTTCATGCGTTGCGGCTTGCCCATATCCGCCGCGATCTCATCGATTGCCCGGGTCTGCGCTCCCGTGGGTTGAAAGGCCAACCCTTCCAGGACCTTCGACTGCAACCTCCCCGTCCCGTGGCTCTCGCGCCCCTTGGCGCGCCGCAGTTTCGCCCGGGCCAGCGCAAGGGTCAGTTGATGCGCCAGGAATTCGTCATAAGCCAGACGCTCGCGCGCCGGGGCCGTCGCCGCAAGATCAGCCACCGACCGCGGCGCATGGGCGCGCTCAACCGCATCCCGCCAATCGGGCCAGCCCGCCCTGGCCTTTTGCAACGGATCGATCCATTCCGCCAGAACCGGCGCACGCATCACCGCCGCGCGGGCCGCCTTTGCCATTACTTTCTGCGTCACCCCGGATGTCAGCGGATAAACCGGCTCGAATTCGGGAACTTCGGCCGCCTCGTGTGGCTCGAGCACGTAATCGGGATGCACCATCTGCGCCATCCCGTCGAACATCTCGACCCGCCCCGAGACCAGTTTTCGGCTACCCGGGGGCAGAATCCGGTGCAGATATTCGTCGCGCGCATGAAAGAACACCAGCTGAAACGCGGTCCTGGCGTCCTCGACGTTGATACGATAGGCCCCGCCGCGCCGCGTCGCGTGGCGATGCTGCCCAACCTCGACCTCGACGGTGAGCGTCGCGGGCAAATCCGCCCCCTGAACCGTGTCGCGCCTACGTCGGTCAACCACCGAATAAGGCAACGTGAAGAGCAGGTCGCGCGGTTTCTCGATCTCGATCTGGGCGAGGTGGCGCGCGGTCTTGGGCCCCACGCCTTCCAGCGTTTCAATATCCGCGAAAAGCGGGAAGAGAGGCTCGGGCCGCCCGCTCATAGCCCCTCGATCATGGCAAGCCAGCCCTCTTCGTCGATCGTCGCGACCCCAAGTTCCGCGGCCTTCTTCGCCTTCGATCCGGCCCCCGGCCCGGCAATGACGAGGTCGGTCTTTGCCGACACGCTGCCCGCGACCTTGGCCCCCAGTTCTTCGGCCCGCGCCTTGGCTTCGGCCCGGGTCATCTTCTCCATCGTTCCGGTAAAGACCAGTGTCTTGCCCGCGACCGGGCTGCCTTCGGCTCGCACCGGCGGTTCGGCCGGCTCGATCTCAAGCTTGCGCACCAGACGCTCGATGCTCGCCCGCTCGGCCTCCTGCGCGAACGTGGTCACGAGCGACGTCGCGAGCACCTGTCCAACGCCGTCAATCGCCAGAAGATCTTCCCAGGCCGGCCCCTGCAGAGCCCGCGCCTCATCCATCGCCGCGACAAAGCTATCCCAAGTGACGTAATGCTGGGCAATAAGCCGCGCCGCCACTTCGCCCACATGCCGAATGCCAAGCGCGAAAAGAAGCCGTGCAAAGGGAATCTTGCGCTTCTCCTCGATCGCTTCAAAGAGGTTCTGCGCGCTTTTCTCGCCCCAACCCTCGCGATTCTTGAGCTGTTGCAGCCCTTCGCCATACCTCGCTTGCAGATGAAAGATATCCGCGGGCTCCCTGATCCAGCCATCGCGATGGAATTGCTCGACCTGTTTGGCGCCGAGCCCCTCGATGTCGAATGCTTTGCGAGAAACGAAATGCTTGAGCTTTTCCACCGCCTGCGCCGGACAGATCAGCCCCCCGGTACACCGCCTTACCGCGTCGCCATCTTCTCGAATGGCTGCCGATCCGCATTCCGGGCAATGATCGGGAAAGGCAAATGGTTCCGCCTCCTCGGGCCGCTTGCCAAGGTCCACATCCGCAATCTTGGGAATCACATCGCCCGCCCGATAGACCTGCACCCAATCGCCAACGCGGATATCCTTGCCGCCCCGGATCTCCTCGCCGGTGTTGGAGCGGCCGGCGATGTAATCCTCGTTATGCAGCGTCGCGTTCGACACCACCACGCCGCCCACCGTCACCGGCTGCAACCGTGCCACCGGGCTGAGCGCGCCGGTCCGCCCAACCTGGATGTCGATCGCCAGAAGCCGGGTCCAGGCCAGTTCGGCGGGAAACTTGTGCGCAATCGCCCATCGCGGCGTGGTCGAGCGGAACCCAAGCCGCTTTTGCAGCGCGAGGTCATCGACCTTGTAAACCACCCCGTCGATGTCATAGCCCAGCGTCGCGCGCTGCTCCTCGATCATCCGGTAATGGGCCAGCATCTGGTCGAGTCCCGCACAGAGCCGGGTCAGTGGGTTGGTGCGAAATCCCAACGCTTCCAGCCGCGCAATCGCCTCCATCTGGGTTTCGGCCAGGGGCGTGCTCACCTCGCCCCAACCATAGGCGAAGAACCGCAGCGGCCGGTCGCGGGTGATCGTCGCGTCAAGCTGGCGCAGAGATCCAGCCGCAGCATTGCGCGGGTTGGCGAATGTCCTGCCTCCGCGTTCTGATTGCCGCTTGTTGAGAACCTCGAAATCGGTATGGCTCATGTAGACTTCTCCGCGCACTTCGAGGATCGGCGGCGCGCCCTCGATCCGCTCGGGAATGTCATCCACCTCACGGGCATTGGCGGTCACGTTCTCGCCGGTCTCACCATCGCCGCGCGTGGCCGCGCTCACCAATGCGCCGTCTTCATAGCGCAGCGACAGGCTCAGCCCGTCGATCTTGGGCTCGGCGGTATAGGCAATTGCCGCCTCCACCCCGAGATAGCGGCGAACGCTGTCATCGAACTCGCGCAGATCCTCCTCATCGAAGGCGTTGGCAAGTGACAACATGCGCACCGCATGACGGATCTTGCCAAAGCCCTCGGCCGGGGTCGCCCCGACCTGATCGCTGGGGCTGTCACTGCGTTTGAGATGTGGAAACCGCGCCTCGATCGCCTGATTGCGCTGCTTGAGCGCGTCATATTCGGCATCCGAGATTTCCGGTGCATCATGGGTGTGATAGGCCGCGTTCGCCGCTGCGATCGCCTTCGCCAATCGCTCCAGTTCGTGCTGCGCCGCGCGCTCACTCAACTGCTCAACCGGTGTTTCGCCCGCCACATCACCCCCCAAGCATCGAGAACACGCCACCTCGGCGCGGGACTCTCTCGCCAAGGATTAGCCGCGGTCCGGGCCAAGGTCCAGCCTTGCGCGGCACCCTGAGATCGCCCAGCCCCGACGATCCCACGCCCGAAAGACCGCCACCTTGCAGGGCGCAAAAGCACCCACGGTGGGTTTCAGGCGCCGCGCGATCCGTGCGCGGCGCCGGTGGGCGAATATTGGCTGCGGCCCGGGCGACGGCTTTCGCGTCAGCTCATGCGTCTCTCAGGTTGCCTTAAGCCAGCGCCTCTCAAGCCCCCATCGCGATCTGGCGATCTGGTTCCTCGATCGGGGATGGATCGCGCAGGACATAGCCCCGCCCCCAGACGGTTTCGATGTAATTCTCCCCGTCGGTCGCAATCGCCAGTTTCTTGCGCAACTTGCAGATGAAAACATCGATGATCTTGAGTTCCGGCTCGTCCATCCCGCCATAGAGGTGATTTAGGAACATCTCCTTGGTCAGGGTCGTGCCCTTTCGAAGGCTGAGCAGTTCCAGCATCTGGTATTCCTTGCCGGTCAGGTGGACCGGCTGTCCATCGACCTCGACCGTCTTGGCATCGAGATTGACACAGACCTTTCCGGTCTTGATCACGGATTGCGAATGCCCTTTCGAGCGCCGGATGATCGCGTGAATCCGCGCGACGAGTTCTTCGCGATGAAACGGTTTGGTCAGGTAGTCATCAGCACCGAAACCGAACCCCCTCAACTTGTTCTCGGTATCGTCGGCGCCGCTCAGGATAAGGATCGGCGTGTCTACTCGCGCCAGTCGCAATTGCCGCAATACCTCGTGCCCGTTCATGTCCGGCAGGCCGAGATCGAGAAGAATGAGATCGTAATCGTAAAGCTTGGCAAGATCGATCCCCTCCTCGCCAAGATCTGTCGTGTAAACATTGAGGTTGGCATGGGTCAGCATCAACTCGATGCTCTTCGACGTCGTCGGGTCGTCTTCCACAAGCAGCACACGCATTATTCGATTCTCCGCTTCAATGCTATCATCAGAATTAAACGTGAACAAAATTGGTTAACCACAAGTTACTGTCGCAGGAAAACTATGGGCTCACCTCAGGGTTGTCTATACTTTTGTCGATGAGTTGCCTTCAGCGCATCTTCTCCGAACTCGGTAACAGCCGAGACCCATTCAAGAAATTCCTCCCTGCTCAACCCATATCTCGCCAGGGCCTCCTCATGCGAGATCAGGCCGTAGATAACACCGCGCACCACTGCCGCCTTGCGGCTGGCGACCCAACGCGTGGTATTCGCAGGCGGAAGATCGGAACGTGACATCACACGTCCATCCGGCAGGCTCACGGCCCTTGGCCCGTCGACTTTTTTCAGGTACATCGCCCAAACCTCGTCATTGCGATGCACAGGTGATGCATCCAGCAGACTTAATGATCGGTGAAACGGGGACTTGAGAGTGTTTAGGATTTTCCTATATTCCCCATGATCTGAAGGAACCCGAAATGTCGTTTGACACCGCGAGCCAGCTCAACTCGCTGGGATTCGCAAAACCCGTCTCCGAGACCCGCGTGGTGGTGGCCATGTCGGGCGGGGTCGATTCATCGGTCGTCGCCGCCATGCTCGCCGACGAGGGCTATGACGTGGTCGGCGTCACGTTACAGCTTTACGACCATGGTGCGGCGCTGGCCAAGAAGGGTGCGTGCTGCGCAGGTATCGACATTCACGACGCGCGCCGCGTGGCCGAGGAAATGGGCTTTCCCCATTACGTGCTCGACTACGAGAATATCTTCCGCGACGCTGTGATCGACGAATTCGCCGATAGCTACCTTGCCGGCGCCACCCCCGTGCCCTGCATCCGCTGCAACGAACGGGTCAAGTTCAAGGATCTGCTGGAAACCGCCCGCGATCTCGATGCCGATTGCATGGCCACCGGCCACTACATCCAGCGCAAGATCGGCCCGCACGGCGCCGAATTGCACAGCGCCGCCGACGCCAACCGCGATCAGAGCTATTTCCTGTTTTCGACAACGCAGGAACAGCTCGATTTCCTGCGCTTCCCGCTGGGCCACCTGGCCTCAAAGGACGAAACCCGCGCGCTCGCGGCGAAATACGGCCTGCCCGTGGCCATGAAACCCGACAGCCAGGATATCTGTTTCGTCCCCAATGGCGATTACGCCAGCGTGATCGAGAAGCTGCGCCCCGGCGCGGCCGAGCCGGGCGAAATCGTCGATATCGACGGCAACACCCTGGGCACCCACAAGGGCGTGATCCATTACACGATCGGCCAGCGCCGCGGCCTCGGCATTGGCGGGCTGGCTGACCCGCTCTACGTGGTGAAACTCGATGTCGACAATCGCCGCGTGATCGTCGGCCCCAAGGAGATGCTCGCCACCCGCATCGTGCCGGTGCGCGAGGTCAACTGGCTGGGCGACGACGCCCTCGACGCCATCGGCGAACGCGAGATCATTGTCAAGGTCCGCTCGACCCGGCCGCCCCGCCCCGCGATCCTGCGCGCGCTGACAGCGACAACGGCCGAGGTCGAGCTTCTGACACCCGAGGAAGGCGTCTCGCCCGGCCAGGCCTGCGTGTTCTACGAAACCGGCGGCAGCCGCATCTTCGGGGGTGGCTGGATTCACGCGCGCTGAGGGGCGACCTTTGGCCCTCAGCCTCGTCTTGCCTGAAATAATTCAGAGCGATGCTGGCAAAATGCCTCGGCATTTTGTCAAACGGGCGGTCGGCCCCCGCCTCACATCCGCGCCAGAATGGCCCGCGCCGCGCGCAACCCCGGCGCCTGGCCCCCCCGGCCAAGACGCTCCATCGTCAAATCCAGCGCCGCGCGCTGTTCTTCCGGGGCGTTGAGCATCGCAATCACGGCATCGGCCATCGGCCCCACGCGACAGGCCTTGCCGATGAAATCCGGCACGACCCGCGTGCCGCTCACGAGGTTGACCAACGTCACCGTATCAACCCGCAACAGCCGCGGGACGATCTGGCGGCTGAGCCAGTTGAGGTCATAGCCGATCACCATCGGCGTGCCCGCCGCAGCAAGTTCGAGCGAGACTGTACCCGATGCCGCCAGCGCCCCGTCTGCCGCCCGGAATGCCGCGCGCTTGCGCGCCGCGAACACATCCTCATCCACACCGCGCGGATCGAGCAGCACCGGATCGCCCGCCCAGCCCGGCACAATCCCGTTCAGAAGGCCCGCCACCGGCGCTGCGGCCGGGATCACCACCCGCAAGCCCGGGCGCGCGGCCACAACCCGGCCAATGACTTCGCTGAAACGCTCGGCCAGACGCATGACCTCGCCCTTGCGCGAGCCCGGCAACACCAACAGCATCTCGCCTGAGATCCCGTGTTCGGCCCGGAACGCCGCCGCCTCTGCGGCACTCGCCACCGGTTCGCTCACCACCGGGTGGCCGACGAAATCGCACTCCATCCCGGCGGCCTCCATATAGGGCGGCTCGAACGGCAAGAGTGCCAGAACATGGTCTATATGGCGCGCCATCTTCTCCGCCCGCCCGGGCCGCCACGCCCAGACCGAAGGCGCGACGTAATGCACCGTGCGGATATCCGACGCCGCCTTGACCCCCTTGGCCACACGCAGGCAGAAATCCGGCGAGTCCACCGTGATCAGAATGTCGGGGGCCCAGTCCAGCACAGCGCGCACCACCTCGTCACGCCGCCGCAGAAGGTGGCGCAGCTTGGGCAGCACCTCGGCCACGCCCATGATCGACAGTTCCTCCATGGGAAACTGGCTTTCGATACCCTGCGCGCGCATCTGCGGCCCACCCACGCCACGAAACGCGATATCGGGCACCAGCTCCTGCAACCCCGCCATCAGCGCCCCGCCCAAACGGTCGCCCGATGGCTCGCCCGCGATGACAAAGACATTCATGGCCGCTCCCGCACCCAGAGAAACATGCTCCTCGCATCCAGGGTTTCGATCACCCGCGTTTCATCCAGCACGATCACGCCGCCTGCCTCGATCACGATCCCGTCACAGCCGGCCGCGGCGGCCGCAACCGCGGTACCCGGCCCGATCGTGGGCAGGTCGATGCGCCGGTCCTGTCCCGGTTTTGGCCCTTTGAAGAGAATCGCACCCGATCCGGGCGCGCCATCCGCCGTATTGGCCAATCCGGCCAGCATCGCATCCGTTCCCGCACGCTCCTCGCGCGCCACAACCTTGCCCTTGCGGATCACGCAGGCCTGCCCCGCATCCGCCGCCCCCATCTCGGCCAGAACATGATCGCCCAGGTCGGCATCGTCCTGATGACCCGTACCAGGCTGCCGCCGTGTCGGAATCCCGGCCCGCGCCACGATCTCGGGGGCTATTTCATGGGCGGCACGGATCGCGAAGCCCGCACGCTCGAAGAGGTGGATCGCCGCGCGTAATGCCCCGTCATCCCCTTTGGCCAGCGCCTCCATGAAGATTGGAACAAGCGGGCGTGTCTCGGCATCGAGCATGGCCGGGTCGAGGGATGGACGGTCGATCGCACCGCAAAAACAAACTTCGCTGACGCCGCGCTCACCCAGCGTCAACAAGAATGTGCCAAGCGTCTCCAGACGGAACATCAGGTCCGGGTCGAGACGATCGGGCAAACAGTCCACCAGAGCACAGATAACCGGCGGCTCGTTCAAAGCCGCCACCACCTTGTCGGGCAGATACCCCCGCCCCGCAATCAATGCCAGCATCGCCTTACCCCGGGGTCAGAAACGAGCGGTCACTGCCCGCGGTCACGAAATCGACGATCTGGCGCACGTAATCGCTTTGCGTCTCCTCGCCCAGGCGCCGCGCACGGTCCTGGAACGCCCCCTCGCCCTGCGCCAGCATCTGGAACGCGGCGCGCAGCGCGGTGATGTCCGCACGCCCCACGCCCCGGCGCTTCAACCCGACGAGGTTGAGCCCGTCGAGAACCCCGCGCGGCCCCTGCACGAGGCCATGCGGGATCACGTCATTCGTGACCATGCTCAGCGCGCCGATGATCGCGCCCTGCCCGATGCGCACCCATTGATGCACGCCGCACAACCCGCCCACGATCACGTCATCCTCGATCACGCAATGCCCCGCGATGGCGGAATTGTTGACGATGATCACCCGGTCGCCCACCTGCGCATCATGCGCGATGTGACAGCCCGCCATGAACAACCCGTCATCGCCCACACGGGTCACACCGCCCCCACCCTCGGTGCCGGTGTTCATCGTCACGTGCTCGCGGATGCGATTGCGCGCGCCCACGATCAGCCGGGTTTCCTCGCCCTTGAACTTGAGATCCTGCGGCACCTCGCCGATCACCGAAAAGGAGAAGATCACCGTCTCGGCGCCAATCTCGGTGTTTCCGGTCACGACCACATGCGATTTCAATTCGACCCCCGCGCCCAGACGCACCTCCGCCCCGACAAGGCAGAACGGGCCGATGACACAGCCCTCGCCGATCTCGGCGCCCTCCTCAATGATCGCACTGGGATGGATACGGCTCATCCTGCTCACTCCTTCGGCAGGTCCATCATCGCGGTGAACTCGGCCTCGGCTGCTACCTCGTCACCGACCTTGGCCGTACCCGCGAATTTCCAGACCTTGCCACCGGGCTTGCCCCGCATGGTTTCGAGATACATCTCCAACACGTCGCCGGGTTCGACCATGCGACGGAACTTGCAGGTGTCGATCGCCATGAAATAAACCAGCATGTCGCGGTCGGCCATGTTCAGCGCGGTGCCCACCATCACCGCCGCGGTCTGGGCCATCGCCTCGACGATGGTGACACCGGGCATGATCGGCTTTCCAGGGAAATGGCCCTGGAAATGCGGTTCGTTCATGGTCACGTTCTTTACGCCGCGGGCCGATTGGTAGCCCACGATATCTTCGACCCGATCCACAAGCAGAAACGGATAGCGATGCGGAATGATCCGCTGGATCAGATCGATCCCCGCCCGGGTTGCCTCGGTCATTGTCGTTCCTTTCCTCGGCCCGCCGATGGTCCCCGCGACACGGTTCTTGCACCGTGACAGCGGCCGTCTGCAAGCGCACTGCGCTCGATTGTGCAGCGGGCCTCGCATCCACCCTGCAACGAATTCAATGGGAAACGCTTTAACAACTCCCCCCCAACGGGGCAAGCATCACCGCGCCGGCAACTCAGTCCTGCTGTTGAGGGGGTATCACGAGCGGTGGCGATTCTTGAGGCTCGACCGGCAGATCGGGGGCATCCTCTTCGACATCGGCCGGCACCTCGCTGCCATCGCCGATCGCATCGTCGATCCGCTCCACGGCCGCATCGGTCACGTCGACCACGTCCGAACTCAGAAGCACCACTCGCGTGTCGAGCAGAACCGAAGCGCCGCTTTCGCGCATCAACCGCTCGAGGACCGGGCGTGCCGCCCCCAGGAAACGGCGTTGGGCGTTCTCGTTCTCTTCGGCCAGCGCACGGGCCTTGCTTTCCTGTTCGGACCGAATGCGCTGAACCTTGGCATCGAATTCGTCCGCGGCATCGCGAAAATCGCTGGGTGACATGTCGGCGCGGCGTTCGGTCAGATCCTTCTCCTCGTCGGTCAGCTCCGACTCGATCCGACGGTTCTCGGCAGCCAGTTCCGCGCTCTCGGCCTCAAGTTCGCTGGCAACACGCTCACCAAACAACGTTTCGTTGAACAACCGGTTGAGATCGACGACGAGAACCGGGCTGTCCGGCAGGCCGAGGTCCTGCGCGCGCGCCGCTGGCGACATGCACAGCATGACCGCCAAGATCGCCAGAATCATCCCCCGCAGTGAATGCTCCATCATCGACTCAGAAATTGGTCTGAATGGTCAATTCGAACTGCTGTTCCCTGTCGAACGTCTCTTTCTGAAGCGCCTTGGACCAGTTCAACCGCAACGGCCCGACCGGGGTATCCCAGAAGATCGAAAGGCCCGCGACATGGCGCACCGGCCCACCCTCGTAAAGCGTGTTGCCACTCGTCTGATCCAGCCCCCAGACCGAGCCGACATCATAGAACAGCCCGCCCTCGATACCGTATTCCTCGGGCAGGCCCAACGGGAACTGCGCCTCGAATTTCGCGGTGGCAAAGAAATTCCCGCCAAGCGCGTCATCGAACGTACCGGCCTCGCGTTCCCGCGGTCCGATCCCGTCATACTCGAAACCGCGGATGATATCCCTGCCGAACAGGAAGCGATCGGTGACCCGGCTCGACTGCCCGTTCCTGAAATTCACCATCCCGCCGGCCAGCGTCGCGCGCAGCGTCACCTCTTCGTTCAGGATCCTGGTCTGCGCCATCATGCGCGCCGTCGATTTCGAGAAATCGACATCGCCCCCGGCACCGCCGAAGTCCTGGCTGAACTCCAGCAGCATCCCTGCGTTCGGGTTGAGCCCGCTGATCCGCGTGTCATAGGAAAAGGTGAAACCGACCGAGCTTGCGTTCAACGCGCCCTGCGATTCCTCACCGGCTAGAAGTGATGTGCCGGGCCCCGAATAATTGTAGATCTCGGACTGGTCGAACTTGTAATTCACCCCGAACCGCGCCCGCTCGCTGACCGGGAATTCCAGCCCAAAGCCAAGCCGCGTTTCGCGCGTATCGTAATTCGCGTTGTAGTCTTCGGTCTCGACATAGCCGACATCGAAATGGAACTCGACATCACGCCCAAGAAAGGCCGGTTCGACGAAATTGAACCCGTAGTTCCTGTTGTCCTCCGCACCCGAGATCGAGAACCGCAGCGACTGCCCCCGCCCGAGGAAGTTGTTTTCCTCGAACTGGATCGCAAGCCCGAATCCCGTTTTCGACGAGAAACTGCCGCCAAACCCCAATGAGCCGGTCGGAGCTTCCTCGACATCCACATCGATGATGACCTGCTCTTCGCTAGATCCCTCGCGGGCGTTCACATCGGCCTCTTCAAAGAACCCCAGGGCCCGGATGCGCTCGGCCGCTTCACGGATCTCGCGCGGGTTGAACGGGTCGCCTTCGACCACCCGGAATTGCCGGCGCACCACGCGGTCGAGCGTCGTGGTATTGCCCTCGACATCGATTCTCTCGATGAATACGCGTGGCCCGCGCACCAGGTCGAATTCCACGTCCAGCGTGAGATCCCGATCGTTGCGCGTGATGTTCGGCTCGACCCGCATGAAATCAATGCCCTTGCGCACCGCGAGACGCTCCATCCGCGCAATCGCGTTCTCGACAAGCGACGGCGAGTAGACAACGCCGGGACGCACGCGCTGGATGGCCGCGAATTCCTCGGCATCGACCCCGTCCATCTCGCTCACGGTGGTGATCTCGCCAAAACGGAACTGCTGACCTTCCTCGACATTGAAGGTGATGAAATACCCGTCGCGCTCCCTCGCCAGTTCGGCGTTCACACCCGTGATTCGGAAATCGACGTAACCGCGGCTAAGATAGAAATCGCGCAGCACCTGGCGGTCGAAGTCCAGGCGATCCTCCACGAAAGTGTCCTTCTGGATGAGAATCCGGAAGAGTCCGGCTTGTTTGCTTTCCAGAACGCGGCGCAGACGATGGTCGGAAAAGGCCTGATTGCCGACGAAACTGATACGCTCGATCTCGACATTGCCGCCCTCGAAGATCTCGAACACGAGATCGACCCGGTTGTCGCTGCGCCGAATGATCTTGGGGTTGACCTGTGCGGCGAGCCGCCCGTTCTGCAAGTAGGCCTCGGCGATGGTCTCGGCATCACTTTCTGCCGTCGTCGGGTTGTAAACAAGGCGCGATTTCGACTCGATGAAATCGGCGAGCTCCTCGTCCTTCAGGCGCCGGTTGCCCTCGAAATTGATCCGGTTGATCGTCGGGTATTCCTTGACCTGGATGACAAGCCGGTTGCCGCTCGGCTCGATCGTCACGGTTTCGAACAATCCACTGCCCAGGATGCGCTGATAGGCGTCGTTGAGCTCCGCGGCCGAGACCGTCTCGCCGCGAGCGATTCCCGCATAGCTCAGGATCGTGCCCGGTTCGATCCGCTGATTGCCCTCAATCGTCACATCGGTGAACCGATAGGACTGCGCACCGGCTCCCCCCGGCAAGGCCGTGAAAACGAACGCGATTCCGAGGAAAACCAACGCCAGAACTGCGCGCATCTTCCTGTCTTGCTCAATCTGGCCCGTGGCTGGGCCATTTATATTATGCGTCATTTGCTCAATCCGGTCAGACACCCCAACTAGAGACTAGCTAAAGGGAATACCCTGACTTGTCAAAAACGCAAAAGCCTACCGAAGGGCAGGCTTGCGGAAAAAGGATTGGTCTTTGAACGGGCACCGGCACAATGAAACTGCCGGGCGGGATGGCCCCGCCCGGCAATTGCGTTGAACCGACCTGAGATTCGCGTTCAGAACTGTGACCCGAGCCACGCTCCAGCCATCAGCGCGACGGCGATGGTGCAAACGTAAAGCAAACGGTCCCAGTTGAGATCCCACAACAGGTGAAGCCCCCGGTATCCGCGCGCGATCGTGCTCATGTCACACCTCTCATTGCCTTGGTGACGCTGTTTCGTTCACACGCAAAGGTAGTATGGCAATAAGGCGAATGCAGACCGTGATTGCGGCAAGATTATGGAGTTTGAATCGGCAACTATCAGGGACAGAACAGATCGTTGCTCAGCGCAAACACCATCAGCGACAGGATCAGCGTCAATCCGATCGTCATCAGGGCGCGCAACGCCCGGTCCGACGGCGGCCGCCCCGCCACGGCCTCATAGGCGTAAAACACCAGATGACCACCATCGAGCACCGGAACCGGAAACAGGTTGAGCAAACCCACGGCCGTGCTCAGCACCGCGATGAACCATATGAAACTGGCCGCGCCCTGGCTTGCCATTGCGCCCGACACCTGTGCGATTCCGATCGGCCCCGACATGTTGCAGCTTGAAATCGCGCCGGTCACCATGTGCCACAAACCCGAGATCGAACCCTCGATGATCCGCTCGGTCTGAATCACGCCCTCCCAGAGCGCCGTGCCGACACCCGCCATCTCGGTGGCCGGCTCGAACATCAGGCCGCCCGCGATCCCGATTCGCCAACTGGTCTTGTACCCGCCCTCTTCCTGCGGCTCATCCACCCGGCGCGGAACCAGCGTGAATTCGAGCATCTCACCGTCCCGCCACACGCTCAGCAACAGCGGCTTGCCTTCGCCGCCCTCGACGCGCTCGCGCAGCTGCTCGAAGGCAAAGATCGGTTCGCCATCCACCTCGGTGATGACGTCACCCACCTTCATCCCGATATCATAGGCGGACGATTGCGGCGACAGTTGCCTGACCATCGGCGGATAGGGATAGGGCCCGCGCACCCGCATCTCGCGTGCCTCCCGGCGTATGTCATAATCCAGGACCGGTTCGACAGGCACCG
>NZ_JAWLDS010000028.1:0-34811 GCF_041686535.1 Aquicoccus sp.
ATACTATGCCACGGGCAGCCCAGGTCTGAACTTTGCGCCTTGGCCTGTCGTGTCGGCGGAAGTGGTCAATGTAACGTCGGAGCGGACCGAGAACATCGGTGGTGGCCGCGGCGGCGCCGGTGGTGACGGTCTCATGCTGACCACCGATGCCAATATCGTGGACATCGACTTCCAGGTTGTATGGAACATCAACGATCCGGCCAAGCTTCTGTTCAATATCCGCGATCCGCAACTGACCGTTCAGGCGGTGTCCGAGGCAGTCATGCGCGAGATTATCGCCGCCAGCAACCTCGCGCCTATTCTGAACCGCGATCGGGGTATCATCGCCGATACCGCGCGCGAGAACATTCAGACGACGCTGGATGACTATGACAGCGGGGTGTCGGTGGTCCGGGTCAACCTCGACACGGCAGACCCACCGACCGATGTGATCGACGCATTCCGCGAAGTTCAGGCTGCGGAGCAGGAACGTGATCGCCTGCAACGCCAGGCGGATGCCTATGCCAACCGGGTTCTGGCCGAGGCGCGTGGTTCCGGTGCGCAGATTATCGAAGAAGCCGAAGGATATCGCGCCCGGGTGGTCAATGAAGCCATCGGTGAGGCCAGCCGCTTTATTGCAGTGGCACAGGAGTTCAACGAGGCGCCCGAAGTCACGCAGCGCAGGCTCTATCTGGAAACGGTCGAGCGCACGCTGGGTGATATGGACAAGATCCTTCTGGACGAAGGCTTGGGAAATGACGGTCAAGGGGTCTTGCCCTACCTTCCACTCAATGAATTACGACGCTCGGGTCAATCGGGCACAGGAGGATCGAACTGATGCGGAAAACCACACTCATCCTTCCGATCCTTGTGGTGGCGATGGTCGGTCTCTTCTCGGCGCTTTTTATCGTGGACGAACGTGAAAAGGCGCTGGTCCTGCAATTCGGCCAGATCAAGAAAGTGGTTGAGGAACCCGGACTGGGCTGGAAGATTCCGCTCATTCAAGAGGTCGTCCGCTACGATGCGCGCATCCTCTCGCTCGACACCAATCCGATCGAGGTGACGCCTTCGGATGATCGTCGTTTGGTCGTTGATGCTTTCACACGCTATCGGATTGCGGATCCAGTAGAATTCCGTCGCGCCGTTGGTATCGGGGGTATTGATGCAGCCGAAGACCGGTTGTCGTCGATCCTGAACGCCCAGATTCGTGAGGTCCTGGGCTCCGATCAGGTCACATCGAATACCATTCTGTCGCCGCAGCGGCGAGATCTGGCGCTGCGTATCCGCGCGCAAGCACGGACAAGCGCGGAGGGGCTGGGGCTTGAGATCGTGGACGTGCGCCTCAAGCAGACCAACCTGCCAGAGCAGAACCTTGAATCGACATTCGCTCGTATGCGTGCTGAACGGGAGCGTGAAGCCGCGGACGAGGTCGCCCGTGGTAACGAGGCCGCGCAAAGGGTTAGAGCGGCAGCTGACCGGACTGTGGTCGAGACCGTTTCAAACGCCGAGCGTGATGCCGAGATCACCCGGGGTGAAGCAGATGCCGAGCGTAACCGGATCTATGCTCAGGCCTTTGGCAACAATCCGGAATTCTTCGCCTTCTACCGATCACTTACGGCGCTGGAGCGGTCGATGAACGAGGAGAACTCGACCATCGTCTTTTCGCCCAACAGCGGGTTCCTCAGCCAGATGTTCGACTCTGTGCGCGCTGAAGGGCTGGGAGAGGTCGAAATGGATGATCTCGATGTTGATACCCTGCGCGAGATGGCGCCGCAGGGCGAGATTTCGCCCGACCTGCCCGAGATGGAGCGCGAGAGGCTCGAGGAAGACGGTCTCGAACCTCCGTCCGAAGATGAGGACGGTGCAGAAGAGCCAGAAGATTCGGACGACTCGAATTGATCGGCACGGCGCTTCTGGCTATCGGGCTGATATTGATCGTGGAGGGGCTGGTCTATGCGCTGGCCCCTTCGCTTGTCGAGCGAATGCTGGAAGCCTTGCGTGAGATGCCACTCGAGGCGCGGCGCATTCTAGGGTTTCTTGCGATCCTTTCCGGCTTTGTGCTGGTCTGGGTGGCCAAGTTGCTGGGAGCGTGATGGCTGAATTCCGCGGTTTCACGATGGCTTGACCGCGATGCCGGAGGATTGTGTTGCTTCACACCGTTCCTAGATTAGAGTTTGATTTGAACAACCCCGTCACGAACCGGGGTCAAGCTGGAAAGCCAAGGAGGTCTCGGTGTGAAAGAGCACGTGATTGCAACATCCATCACTTCGGCGAACGACGAAGGTAACAACTCGTTCCAGGGCGCGCGCGCGTTGAGGGTCTGGTGGCTCGGCCTGTTGTCTTTCATCGTCTTGTTGGCTCAGGCGATCCAGGTCGATGCGCGGCCCCCCAGCTTTGCTGACCTGACCGACAGTGTTAGCCCGGCGGTCGTGAACATTACCACCTCAACCGCGGTCGAGCGGGGCACGGGGCCGGGACCGATCGTGCCCGAAGGCAGCCCGTTCGAGGATTTCTTTCGCGAGTTTCAGGACCGCAATCGAGACAATGGACGGCCGCGTCGGTCATCTGCACTCGGGTCGGGATTCGTGATTTCTGAGGATGGTTACGTGGTGACGAACAACCACGTCATCGAAAGCGCGGACGAGATCATTGTCGAATTCTTCACGGGCGAGGAACTTGAGGCTGAAGTCGTCGGCACAGACCCGAATACGGATATCGCATTGTTGAAAGTCGAGGCGGAACAGCCTTTGCCCTTTGTCAAGTTCGCTGACAGCGACAGCGCGCGTGTCGGCGATTGGGTCTTGGCGGTAGGCAACCCGCTGGGGCAAGGTTTCTCGGTCAGTGTGGGGGTCGTATCGGCCCGCAATCGCGCATTGTCGGGAACCTACGACGATTATATCCAGACCGATGCCGCGATCAACCGTGGAAACTCGGGCGGGCCGCTTTTCAACATGGACGGTGAAGTGGTGGGCGTAAACACCGCAATCCTGTCGCCCAGTGGTGGCTCGATCGGTATCGGGTTCTCGATGGCGTCAAATGTGGTCACTCGAGTGGTCGATCAGTTGCGCGAATACGGAGAGACGCGTCGCGGCTGGCTAGGTGTGCGCATCCAGGACGTCACCGAAGACGTTGCCGAGGCGATGGGCCTTGAGGAAGTGGCCGGTGCTCTCGTCACCGACGTTCCGGATGGTCCAGCCAAGGAGGCCGGGATCAAGGCGGGTGACGTGATCACGAACTTTGATGGTGCCGATGTTGAGGATACCCGTGGTCTCGTGAGACAGGTTGGCGAGGCCCCTGTCGGAAAGAGCGTGCGCTTGGTGGTCTTCCGCGAAGGCAAGACGCAGACGCTCAAGGTCGTTCTGGGCCGCCGGGAAGAGGCGGAATCGGCAGGTGCCGGCGGCAATGGCGATGATGAAGATGCACCGCAAGATCAAGCCCCGACCGAACAGGAAATCATGGGTCTCACCCTTGCGCCGCTAACCGACGCGTTGCGCAGTGAACTCGACCTTGATGCAGATGTACAAGGGCTTGTCGTGCGTGACATTGATGAACTGTCGGAAGCCTATGAGAAGGGGCTGCGTGCAGGCGATCTGATCACCGAGGCTGGGCAGCAAGAGGTGACTACAGTCAGTGAACTGGAGACGCGGATAGATGAGGCCAAGGAGGCTGGCCGCAGATCACTTCTGTTGCTTGTAAGGCGGGCGGGTGATCCGCGCTTTGTCGCACTGTCACTTGAATAGAAATGCGTGTGACAACGTGCAAAACAGAAAGAGGACGGGGTATATGCCCCGTCCTTTTTCATTGGTTTCGGGAACAAGCCCGGCGGTTATTGCGCGTCGGAGCGCTCAACGGCGACCAGCCCCATCTTGCGTGCCGCAGCGAGTGACAGGACGCTACTGTCAATGCCTAGGGGTGCCTGAAACCGTCGGATTGCGCGCCGGGTGTGTGCGTCCATTTCTCCGTTGATTGTGCCGCGATAGTGGCCACGCGCCGCGAGTGCGCGTTGGACCGAAGCCACGAAATCGGGCGTCAACTGCTCCTCACACGGGGTTTCGAACCATAGTTCGCGACGCTCTTGCACGATGGCCTGTCGAGTTTCGAGCTTGTAGACGGCATCGGCAACGACCGTGCCGTCGTCGAGCACTTCGGGGGGCTGCGTCATGACCCGGTCGGTCACTGTTTCGATGACGGCGGGCGTGACATCCATGCCCCAGCAGGTGCCGGGTGCGGCGTCGGGGGGCGGCGTTTCACTTGTCTGGGCAAGTGGCGGCTCTTCCGCCTGCTCGGACTGCGCGGGTGGGTCCGCAGTGCCACAGGCACCGAGGGCGGTGACCACGGCAAGACCGCCAAGAACATGTCGCAGGTGAGATCGCATGGCTGCCTAGGTAACCTGTTGTTTTGTTGGCGCGACGTTAGCCGGTTTGGCATCTCCGTGAAAGAGAGGGTGTGGCGGAAGGGGGTGCTGGGCGTCAAAAGCAACCTGTTTCCGCAAACCCTGGTCACCTGGGGTCGTAAATTGGGGTGGCAGCGCCTAGATGGCTTGGCTAGAACACTGTCAAGTTTCAAACAAGGGGAGCTCCGATCGCCATGGCCAAGATTACCTATGTCGAGCATAACGGCACCGAGCATACTGTTGACGTGGCCAATGGCCTGACGGTAATGGAAGGCGCGCGTGACAACAACATTCCCGGTATCGAGGCCGATTGCGGGGGGGCCTGCGCATGTTCGACTTGTCATGTCTATGTGCATCCCGATTGGGTGGCCAAGTTGCCGCCTCGGGAGGACATGGAGGAGGACATGCTGGATTTCGCGTATGAACCAGACCCGGAACGTTCGCGCCTGACATGCCAGCTCAAGGTGAGCGACGCGCTTGACGGACTGGTTGTGCAAATGCCGGAAAAACAGATCTGATGCTGCGGGCCGGATCGTGGCCCCACTTCAGGTTGCGTCCGATGCATTTGGCGATCTGCTCACTTGCGGTCTTTCTGGCTCTCGCCGCTGATGTTGCGATGGCGGGTTCCGGCATGATTCGTGAGGCGCGTTACACTGAACCCACGACGCGATATCCGCACGGGGCGCTGGGTGACGATGTGGAATGGGGCGCGCTGGAGTTGATGCTGGCGCCATGCGCGGACTGTTCGCAGCCAGGGGCCAGGACAGTAACGATCCGCCTCCCAGAGACGCGGGTGTTCGAGGATCTGGCCCCGCGGCTCGTCGATCTGGAGGGTGACGGCCGGCCCGAAGTGATCGTGGTCGAAAGCGACATGTCCCAAGGCGCGCGGTTGGCTGTCTATGACGAAACCGGGATGATCGCCAATACGCCGTTCATCGGGCGCACAAACCGTTGGCTCGCGCCCGTGGGGTCAGCGGATTTCGACGGCGACGGCGTGCGAGAGATCGCCTATATCGACCGCCCTCACCTGGCAAAGACATTGAGAATATGGAGTTTTAATCGCGACGGCGGGATGCGGCACGTGGCGGATGTGCCGGGGCTGACCAATCATCGAATCGGATGGGATTACATCCCGGGCGGCATCCGCGATTGCGGGCAGGGGCCCGAGATCATCACGGCAGATGCGGGCTGGAGCCGGGTGATGGTGACGCGGTTCGACGGCAAAGGCTTTGCCTCGGTGGCCTTGGGGCCGTATCGTGATCAGGATGACCTGGGCCGGGCCATGGCATGTGAGTGAGCGCGGCACCTTTTTGGAGTTTGACGCTGTGATTCGATGGGCGACCCATATTCTTTTGCTCGGGGCGCTTGTGCTTCTGGGCGCCTGTGCGCGACCGGAATTGACCGGCTTTTCGGAGCCTCATCCCGATGCCACGGTCGAGCGTATCTTCATGGCAACACAGCGCACGCCGGGGCAGCAGGGGCAGATCTTCGGTGAAAGGCGCAGTACGCGGCTCAATTTTGCGCAGGTCGATGTGTCGATCCCTCCGACCCATGTGCCCGGCAAGGTCGAGCGCACCTCGGGTGTGGCCGATGCGGCGCAGTACTTTGCGCCGCTCGGGATCGAAATGTTCAGTGGAATCAGGGATTTCACGGGTGCCTTGCGGCGAGAAGGGGGGGCCGACGGTGGCATCCTGCTCTATGTACATGGCTATAACAACACGACCGAGGATTCGACGTTCCGGTTGGCGCAGATCAAGCATGATTTCGGAATCGACGGGCCTGCGGTGCTGTTCTCGTGGCCCTCGGCGGGCGATCCACGGGGCTATGTCTACGACCGTGACAGCGTGCTTTTCGCACGCGACGGATTCGAGGAATTTCTGAGAGAATTGAGGGGGTTGGGGCATAGCAGGATATTGATCCTGGCGCATTCCATGGGTGGATATCTGACCATGGAGGCGCTCAGGCAGATTGCGCTCAAGGGGGATCGTCATGTCATGGACGCGATCGAGGGCGTGGTGTTGATGTCGCCCGATATCGACCCGGATGTGTTCCGCCGTCAGGCCCGGGTGATCGGTGAACTTCCGCAGCCCTTCATCGTGATGACGTCCCGAAAGGATCGGGTGCTGAACATTGCCGAGTTCATGACGGGACGCAAACCGCGGCTGGGGCGGATCGAAAGTTCCGAGGAAGTTCAGGGACTTGGTGTTACGGTGGTGGATTTCACCGACCTCGACGACGGGGGCATCAGCGGTCATAGCGCGGCCGTCAGCTCGGCCCGGGCCATCGAAGTGTTCAGCGGGTTGGAACAGCAGATCCGCGAGGACGGGGGCGCCTTGCGCGACTTTGTCCTGCAAGGGCGCGATCGCCGGATAGATGCGGCGCTGGTTCTGCAATAGGTCAACGTCAACAAGGGGTTCACCTATCGTCCCGCATGGTTAACACGATTTTCCTGCGAGAATTCGGGGGGTGACATCCGGCTGACATTCGGCTGCCACCCGGCTGCCACCGGTGTTTACCGGTCGTTGACCCTGAATTGCTTAACGCTGCGTGCGGAAGGCCAGTCGCATCTGTTTCTCGGTCTCGATGAGAACGAGGAACACCGCCGCGAGCCCGACGATCAGCATCCCGTCGAAAAGTGGCACGGGGCGTGTGCCGAACACGATGTTGAGCACTGGCACATAGGTGATGGCGAATTGGGCCGCCGTGACCGAGATCACCGAGATCCAGATGATCCGCGTTCCGCGCACCGCCTGCCAGTTGAAGGACGCACCATGCAGGTTGCGGATATAGAAGAGATAGGCGATTTCGAGCACCACGAGCATGTTGAGCGCCATGGTCTGGGCAAGCTCGAGCGGGTAGCCCTTGTCGGTTGCATAGGTATAGACGCCGAAAACCGCCGCGATGAACAGGGTCGAGACGAAGAGGATCTGCCAGATCAGCGTGCCGCTGAGCAGAGGGGCGTGGCGCGCACGGGGCGGGCGGCGCATGGTGCCGGGTTCGGGAGGCTCGAACGCCAGCGCGAGGCCGAGTGTCACCGCGGTCACAAGGTTGACCCAGAGGATCTGAACCGCGGTGATCGGAAGGCTCATCCCGGCGAAGAGCGCGATGATGATGGTCATCGCCTCGCCGGCATTGGTGGGCAGGGTCCAGCTGATCACCTTCTGGATGTTGTCATAGACGGTGCGTCCTTCGCGCACCGCCGCGGCGATCGAGGCGAAATTGTCGTCGGCGAGCACGATTTCGGCGGCCTGCTTGGTCGCTTCGCTGCCCTTCTGCCCCATGGCGATGCCTGCATCGGCGCGCTTGAGGGCAGGGGCGTCGTTCACGCCGTCGCCGGTCATCGCCACGGTCAACCCGCGCGATTGCAACGCGGTGACAAGGCGCAGCTTGTGTTCGGGCGAGGTGCGCGCGAAAATGTCGGTCTCGACGGCCATTTCGGCGAGTTCCGCGTCGTCCATGACCTCGAGGTCGTTGCCGGTGAGCACGCGGTCCGTATTCCTGAGCCCGATCCGTGCGGCGATGGCACGGGCGGTGGCAGCATGATCGCCCGTGATCATCTTGACCCGGATGCCGGCGGCGTGACAGTCGGCCACCGCATCGATCGTCTCGGAGCGGGGCGGGTCGATGAGACCGACAAGGCCGATCAGGGTCAATTGCCCGTCCAGATCGGCGTGGCTCAGGTCGGACTGATCCGCGGGCGCCGTGCGGATGGCCAGCGCCAGCACGCGCTGACCTTCGGCGGCGAGGGTCTCGATCCGGTCATGCCACCAGGCGGGATCGAGCGGTTCAGTTTCGCCATCGGCGGTGCGCTGGCTTGTGCAAATTGCCAGAACGGCCTCGGGTGCGCCCTTGACGTGGATATGGGCCGCGCCCTCGGGGTCGCGGTCGAGCGTGGCCATGTAGCGATGCGCGGCGTCGAAGGGGATCGCGTTGGCGCGTGTCCAGCCCTCGAAAATCTCCGCGGGGCCGATCATGTCGGAGGCCTCGGGGCGCGCGACCCTGGCGGCGAGCGCCACGAGCGCGCCCTCCATCGGGTCGCCCTCGCTCTGCCATCCGGTGTCGGCATGTTTCAGTGCCGCATCGTTGCACAGCCCGGCCGCGCGGGCGAATTCGGCCAGCCGGGGATCGTCCGCGGCGACGTCGTTGTCGTCATCGGTGCGGATCATGCCCTCGGGGGCGTAGCCTGTGCCCTCGATCTCGTAACCGGATCCGGCGGTGACGATCCGCGTGGCCATCATCTCGTTGCGGGTCAATGTGCCGGTCTTGTCGGTGCAGATTACCGAGACCGCGCCCAGCGTTTCGATGGCCGGAAGGCGGCGCACGATGGCATTGCGCCGGGCCATGGCCTGCACACCCACGGCGAGGGTGATGGTCAGCACCGCGGGCAACCCTTCGGGAATGGCCGCGACCGAAAGGCCGACCACGGCCATGAAGAGTTCGGCAAAGCCCATGTGACCGATGAAATAGCCATAGGCCAGAAGCAGACCCGCCACGATCAGGATGAACACGGTGAGCCAGCGGGCAAAGAGGTCCATCTGCGCGACAAGGGGCGTGGTCAGGGTCTCGACCCGGGCGAGCATCCCGCTGATCCGGCCAATCTGGGTCTCGGCCCCGGTGGCGGTGACGACGCCGCGCCCGGTGCCGGTGGTCACCAGCGTGCCGGAAAAGAGCATCGGGTGACGGTCGCCAAGGGCCGCGTCGGCGGCGACCGCCTCGGTGTCTTTCTCGACCGGCATGGATTCACCGGTCAGGATGGCCTCCTGCGCGGTCAGGCTGCGGGCCTCGATCAGGCGCAGATCGGCTGGCACGAGATCGCCCGCCTCGATCTGCACCACATCGCCGGGGACAAGCTCGGCCGCGTCGAGCGTGATTCGCCGGCCGTCGCGGCGCAACGTGGCGCGGGGGGCGAGCATCTGGTCGATCGCCTCCATCGCCTGTTCGGCACGGCCCTCCTGAACGAAGCCGATCACCGCGTTCGCGATCACCACGGCCAGGATGACGCCGGTGTCGATCCAGTGGCCGAGGCCCGCGGTCACGAGCGCCGCAACGAGCAGGACATAGATCAGCACGTTGTGGAAATGCGCCAGAAAGCGCATGACCGGGTGGCGCCGGGCCACCCGGGGCAAGCGGTTGGGGCCATGGATGGCGCGGCGTTGTTCGGCCTCTTTCGTGGTGAGGCCGGTCTTGTCGGTGGTCAGCGTGCGCAGCACATCCTGTGCTGCGCTGGCATGAGGATCGGTGGGCAGCGCCGGGGCGTCGGTCATATCCGGTTCGCTCAGGGTCTGGGACGCCCGCCAAGATCGAGCGCCACAACGGTGCCCAGATCGGCGAGGCTGTCATGCAGGAGTTGCAACAGGTAGCGCGGGTTGTGGACATAGCCACCGGGGTCTTTCTTGACCGCCTGGTAGTTGTAGGCGGCCTTCAGGAGGCGCGGGGTCCAGTTCTGGTAACGGTTGGGGAAGGCGGCCTCGTCCTCGTCGATCACGCCGTTGTCGTTGCTGTCGGTGAAGAAATAGGGAAAGCTGCCCGGCGCATAGCCGATGGGGGTGCCAATCACCTCGTCCGCGTAGGCGCGGATGGCGGCGTCGAGCTGTGCCTGAAGGCCCATGATCTCGGCGTGGATGCCGCCTGCGATGTCGCCGTCGCCGTCGAAATCGTCGTGCTGCATGCGGATGTCGCGCAGGTCTTCGACGCCGCGGTGGCAGCTCATGCAGCCTTCGCTATCGACAAGCTGCGTGCTGTGCGGGTCATGGCAATCGGCGCAGGTATTGGCGGAAGGCACATGCTCGAAGGTTCCGGCATAGCGTTGGTCGGGATAGTGATAGCCGCCGCGCAGGTCGGCCCCGCCCATCACCGCCGAGGCGATGCCATAGTGGATGTTGAGAAATCCCAGATCGGACGAGACGGTATCGGCGTCGAGACCCTCGGTCGCGGCCGCGACGTCGTCGCCCGAATGCCGGCCCTGGTGGCAGACTGCGCAGGTGGCGTCGGGGCCCAGCCCGGTGAGGGTTTCGCCCGAGGGGAACGTCACCTCGTCAAGGTCATGGGCGGCCTCGGTGTGGCAGGAGGCGCAGCCGATGGGCGCGTTGATCGCGGCAGGGGCGTCGACCGTGCCGAAATCCGATCCGTCGGCGCCCAGATAGTCGAGAAAGCCGGGTTGCGAGTGGCAGGCGGCGCAATCTTCGGGCACGGCGCCATCCTCGTTCCAGTATGTGAAGGAGTGAGAGCCGTAATCGGCATGTCCCGCGTCGAGCCATTGCTCGACGATGGCGGCCAGCCCGTCGCGGTGACGGTCCTCCCAGTCGGGCTGGGCGAGGGCAGGCGCGGCGATGAGGCCCAGCGCGACAAGCGGTGGGACAAGCGAGAGGGTCAGGGCATGCGGGGTCATCTCGGGTTCCTTTTAGCGCGGGTGAGGTTGCCTTGCAGCGTCAGGATCACACAGACTGTAGTCGATTCCCTTGCGCCGGATCAAAGTACATTCGTGCGAATCGGATAAGGCTGACGAGTTGGAGCAGGAACAGGAGCCAATGGCGATGACGCAAAAGGCAGAGGTGACGCCCGGTGCAGCATGGCCTGCACTGCCGGCGCGGGCGATGGCGCTGGTTTATCTTGTCGCCTGTCTGCTGCCCATCGGCATTGGCGCGCTGTCACGTGCCGCCCCGCTCGATCCGTGGGAGGCATTCGGGGCGGGGCTGGGCCTTGCCGGGCTGACCGCGATGGCGGTGCAGGTTCTGACCTCGGGGCGGTTCCGCGCCGTGTCGGGGGGCATGGGCATCGACCGGGTGATGGCGTTTCACAAGATCGCCGCCTATGTCGTGGTGCTAATGCTGGTGTTGCATCCGCTGGCCTATGTCTGGCCGACATGGCTCGACGATCCGGCGCGGGGGAGTGAGCGGTTGGTGGCCTATCTGACCGGGCCGGATTGGCGCAGCGGGGTGATCGCGCTGGGCGCGCTGGTGCTCCTGGTCGTGATGGGGGTTGCGCGCGACGTGTTCCGTTACGAGATCTGGCGGGGCAGTCACGTCATCCTGGCGCTGGTCGCGCTGGGCGGGGGGTTGCATCACGCGGCAAGCGCCGGGCGGCTGAGCGCGCTGGGGGCGTTGCACGGGTTCTGGTGGGTTATGGGGGCGGTGATCGTTCTTGCCTTCGCGGTTCTCTACGGTTGGCGCTGGCTGCGTCTGCACCGCCAGCCATGGGAATTGCGCAGCGTCGAGCCAAAGGCGGATCGGGTCTGGGAGCTGGACATCCAGCCCGCCGAGGGTACCGCGCCCGTGGCCTATCGCGCCGGGCAGTTCGTGTGGATGACGGTGGCGGGGCGGCGGTTTCCGCTGTTCGATCATCCGTTCTCGATCGCCGACAGCCCGCGACGCGCCGGGCTGAGCCTGATCATCAAGGAGGCGGGAGATTTCACGAGCACCGTGGGCAATCTGCGCCCAGGCACGGCGATCGGTATCGACGGACCCTATGGCACCTTCACGCTCGAGCGGCATTCGGGCGATCATGTGCTGTTGGTCGCGGGCGGCGTGGGGATCGCGCCGATCATGGGATTGTTGCGCGATCTGGTGGCGCGGGGGGACACGCGACCGCTGCGGCTCGCCTATGCGGTGGGGCAGCCGGAGAATTTCGCCTGTCTCGACGAGATAGAGGCGGCCAGGGCGGTGCTCGACCTCGACGTCCTGCTGATCAGCGAGAGCGCTGAGGGCTGGGACGGGGCGACCGGGTATCTTGACCGCGCCAAGCTGGAGGCGCTCTTGCGCGGGCTCGCCCCGGAGCGCGGCGTGGCGCTGATGTGCGGGCCGGGGCCGATGGTGACAAAGGTATCGGATACGCTTGAGGATATGGGGATGCCGTGGCGGAACGTGGTTTACGAGCGCTTCGACTATGCCGGGGGGTTGTCGGCGCGGCAGGACCGGCGGCGGACACTGGGTTTCGTGGGCGTTTTCGCCGCCCTGGCGGGGCTGGTGGCGGCGCTGTCGCAGATCGTGTTATGATCGGGGACGCGGCGCTGGAGGTGCCGCGCGGTTCAGGGAGGTGCAGCAATGGCTGGTGGCTGGGCAAGGGATGGCGCGGTCAGCGAACAGATCGAAGCCTCGATCGAGGATGAGCTGGCGCGGATGAAGGGGCGCAAGGCGCCGGTGGGCGAGAGCCTGCGCGAATGCGCCGAATGCGGCGAGGAGATCCCCGAGAAGCGGCGGCAGGCCATTCCGGGGGTGAAGCTGTGCGTGGACTGCGCCTCGGACCGCGACGGCGCGGCCATGGCGCGCGGCGGGATCAACCGGCGTGCCAGCAAGGACAGCCAGTTGCGGTGATCGGTTCTTGCAAGTTCTGTCGCTGCGTGATGTTGTGCGACAGTTCACTGCAAGGAGTAGATACATGAATTTGAAAACATTGCTATTTTGTTCGGCATGCGTCATGGCGGGGGCGGCTGCTGCTGATGTTGAGTTTGGCCGGATCGAGGCGGATTACGGCGGTGAGACCCGGGTCTGGCACACGATCTCGCTCGAACAGGGGGGCGAGTTTCACGCCTCGGCAGAGTATCGCAAGACCAGCATGATCACGACGCTGCATGTCCAGGGCCATCCGGAGCCGAAATTCACCACGTCGGATGTCTTGAGCATCGACCTGACGTGGATGGGCGAGCCGAAGCCGGGAGAAGCGCCGATGAGCGTGGAGATGATGTTCATGCCCGAGGGGATGAAGGGGCCGTTCTGGATCAGTGCGGACGCGCCCGAGGCGGCGGAGGCCGATCTTGCGGTCGAGTTGGACGGCGATCGTGGCCGGGTGAGCGGGACGTTCAGCGGGATGCTGTGTCGTCAGGCCGACATGACTACGCCGCCGGACACGAGCGATTGCAAGCCCATCAGTGGCACGGTCGATAGCGGCCTGCTGGTGACGGAGGAATAGAGCGGTCCGCGCGGCGGCGAGGCCGCCGCGCCTGCGATCACTCCATCGCTTCCAGCTCGTCGATCATCCCTTCGATCATGCCAAGCCCCTTGTCCCAGAATTTCGGGTCCGACGCATCGAGGCCGAAGGGGGCGAGCAATTCCTTGTGGTGCTTCGAGCCACCGGCTTTCAACATGTCGAAATACTTGTCCTGGAATCCCTCGGGGTTTTCCTCGTAAACCGCGTAGAGCGCGTTCACCAGCCCGTCGCCGAAGGCATAGGCATAGACGTAGAAGGGCGAGTGGACGAAATGCGGGATGTAGCACCAGAAATTTTCATACCCGTCCATGAAATCGAAGGCCGGGCCGAGGCTTTCGCCCTGAATGCTCATCCATAGCGCGCCGATGTCTTCGGGGGTCAACTCACCGCCGCGCCGGGCCTCGTGCAGTTTGCATTCGAAATCGTAGAAGGCGATCTGGCGCACGACGGTGTTGATCATGTCCTCGACCTTGCCCGCCAGCAGCACCTTGCGCTGGTTTTGGGTCGCGGCGTTGTCGAGCATCCGGCGGAAGGTGAGCATCTCGCCGAACACGCTGGCGGTTTCGGCGAGGGTCAGCGGCGTGTGGGAGAGCATCTCGCCCTGGTCGGCGGCCAGCACCTGGTGCACGCCGTGGCCCAGTTCATGCGCGAGGGTCATCACGTCGCGCGGTTTGCCGAGGTAGTTGAGCATGACATAGGGGTGCACCTCGGTCACGGTGGGATGGGCAAAGGCGCCCGGGGCCTTGCCGGGTTTGACGCCCGCGTCGATCCAGCCGCGGTCGAAGAAGGGCGTGGCGATCTCGGCCATGCGCGGGTCGAAGCCGGTATAGGCCGTCATCACCATCTCGCGCGCCTCGTTCCATGGGACGGTGCGCGGCTCTTCGAGCGGGAGAGGCGCGTTGCGGTCCCAGACCTGCATCCGGTCCAGCCCGAGCCATTTGCGCTTCAACTCGTAATAGCGGTGCGAGAGCCGCGGATAGGCGGAGGTGACGGCGTTGCGCAGGGCTTCGACCACCTCGGGTTCGACATCGTTGGAGAGGTGCCGCGCGGTCTGTGCGCTGGGCATGTTGCGCCAACGGTCGATGATCTCTTTCTCCTTGGTCTGGGTGTTGTGAACGCGGGCGAAGGTTTTCACGTTCTCGTCGAAGACCCGGGCCAGTTCGCGCGACGCGGCCTCGCGCCTGGCGCGGTCTGGATCGGTGAGCAGGTTGAGCGTGCCCTCGATGCCCAGTTCGTCACCGTCGACGTTGAATTCCAGCCCGGCGATGGTCTCGTCAAAGAGCTTTTCCCAAGCGTCGCCGACGACACCCAGATCGTGGAGGAATTTTTCGAGCTCGTCGGAGAGCTGATAGGGTTTCATCGCGCGGATGCGGTCGAAGACGGGCTTGTAGCGGGCGAGATCGGCATTGGCGGCGAAATGCGCCGTGAGCCTGTCATCCTCGATCCGGTTCAATTCCAGCGTGAAGAACACGAGCGGCGTGGTGAAGTTGGTGATCTTTTCCTGAAGGTCGGAAAGGAACTTGGCGCGGCCCGCGTCGGTGGTCTGCTGGTAGTAGCGCAGCCCGGCATAGGACATGATGCGCCCGGCGCGGGTGCTGATCGCCTCGTTGCGCTGCACGCAGTTCAGCAGTTCTGCGGCGTCGAGACCTGCGAGCTTGCCCTCGTAATCGGCGGCAAAGCTGGCGCATTCGCGTTCGAGCCAGTCGAGATCGGCGGTCAGTTCGGGCGCGTCGGGTGCGCTGTAGAGGTCGGAGAGATCCCATTCCGGCAGGTCGCCGAGATCCTTGTTCCCGTTGGTGGCATTGGCGTCGCGGACGGGAAGGGAACGTTCGAACATGGGTCAACCTCGGTTTCTGCGTTTCCGGCCAGACATAGGCCGGGTGCGGCGGGGCCTCAAGAGCGGATCGCTTGCCAATCGCCCCGCAGGCCGTAAGCTGCGCCCGAGTCACTGATGAAGATCGAGGGAGCGAGCGATGAAATATGTGCGGTTTGGCGAGGCGGGGCAGGAGAAGCCCGGGATTCTGGACAAGGAAGGGCGGCTGCGCGAGCTGTCGGGCGTGGTCGGCGACATCGCGGGCGAGGTTCTGACCGATCTGCCGGTCGTGGACCCCGAAAACCTGCCGCTGGTGCAAGGCAATCCGCGTCTCGGCCCGCCGGTGGGCGGTATCGGCAAGCTGATCTGTATCGGGCTCAACTATTCCGACCATGCCGCCGAGGCGGGGATGGAGCCCCCGGCGATGCCGATCGTCTTCATGAAGGCCAATTCGGCGATCTGCGGGCCGAACGACACGGTGCTTTTGCCGCGCGGATCGGAAAAGAGCGACTGGGAAGTCGAACTGGGCGTGGTGATCGGCAGACGGGCCAAGTATGTCAGCGAGGCCGAGGCGCTGGATCACGTGGCGGGATATACCATCGTGAACGACGTGAGCGAGCGCGCGTTCCAGACAGAGATGTCGGGGCAGTGGACCAAGGGCAAGAGCTGCGACACGTTCGGGCCGGTGGGTCCGTGGCTGGTGACGCCGGACGAGTTGGACGATGTGCAGGGACTTGACCTTTGGCTCGACCGGAACGGGGAGCGGATGCAGACCGGTAACACGTCGAAGATGATCTTTACCGTGGCGCAGATCATTTCGCATCTGAGCGGGCTCATGAGCCTCAACCCGGGCGACGTGATCGCTACGGGCACACCGCCGGGTGTCGGCATGGGGATGAAGCCGCAACGCTTCCTGCAAGAGGGCGACGTGATGGAGCTTGGTGTCGAGGGGCTGGGCGTGCAGCGCCAGGCGGTCGGGCGCGACGGCTGAGGCTCTTCGCCCTGTTCAGGCGCCGATCGCGTGGGGTTTGCCGCCCGCGTGATCGGCAAAGAAACGGCACATCCGGTCGAATATGTGCGCGCGGGTTTCGGGGCCTTCCATCAGCACCTCGTGCTCGCCGCCCTCGATCATCTCAAGCGTGCCATTTGGCCAGCGTGCCATGCGCGAGGTGACTCGGTCAGTCTCGACAATGCGTTCGTTGCTGCCCAGGAAGGTGATCGCGGGATGGTGTGGCGAGGGCATACGGTCGAGCGCGCGGCATTCGGTGAGTGCCTCGTGCAGCCAGCGCAGCGATGGCCCACCGAGAAGCAGTTCGGGATGGGCGTGGCCCTGGTCCTGCATGTAGGTGAACATCTCTGGGTCGGTGGTGAGCACGTTGTCCTCGAACGGGGCGGTCATCACGTAGGAGTCGCCACCTGTGCCGGGTGCGTTGAGATGGCCGAAGCCGAACATCTTGCCACCCCATGCCAGAGCCCAGGCCGCGGGCCGGGTGGAAGGTGCCATGGCGATGCCCCACATCGGCCCGGTAAAGGCGGCGGCCGCGACGGGCAGGTCTTCATGAAGTGCCCGCAAACCGATACAGCCGCCCATCGAATGGGCCAGAAGGAAGAAGGGCCGGGGCAGGCCGAAGGATTCGGCAGCGGCCACCATCGCCCTCACGTCCTTTTGATAGTCGGAAAACCAGTGGACATGGCCGGTGACGGGGTCGTCGATCATACGGTCGGCAAGGCCCTGCCCGCGCCAGTCGATGGCAAGGGTCGCATAGCCGCGCGAGAGCAGGTCCCGCGCCGCGCGGCCGTATTTCTCGACATACTCGGTGCGGCCGGGAAACAGCAGAACGGTGCCTTTCGTCGCCCCGTCTTCCGTGCCGTGTCCCCATGCACCGATTCGGATACGCACACCGTCCAGAGTGGTAAGCCACCACGCCGCCCCGCCCTCCGGGCCATCGGCGATTTCATCGAAAAACGGTGCGCTCTCCATGGTTTAGCCGATGACGGACCCGAGCTGCATGGCCATGCCCATGTCGCCATCGACCGACAGCTTGCCGGACATGAAGGCGGCCGTGGGGTTCAGTTCACCCGAGAGCATGGCGCTGAACGTGTCGGCATCGGCGGTGAGCGTGACGTCGGTGTCGTCGTCACCCACGCGCGCCCCGTCACCATCGACGACGATCGAGCCTTCGCCCTCGATCACGAATTTGGCCGAGCCGGAGAAACCCTCTCCGCCCATTTTTTCGTTCAGGGCCTCGACGGCCTGGGTAATCACTTCGCTCATCTTCGGTGCCTTTCTCGGTTCGAATGCGGGGGTGCCATTTCCCGCAATTGGCGTTAGACTCGGCAACACTATGAGCATGTTTCGAACCGATCTCAAACCTATCGTCGCGGCAGCCATCGGGCTAGTCATGTATTCCATGCCTCTGGCCGCAGATGGTGACCGCATGGACGAGTTGTTCGATCGCTTGCAAAGGGCCGATGATTCGCGTGATGCGGCACAGATCGAGCAGGAAATCCAGATGGAGTGGCGCAAATCCGGCTCGCCGGCGATGGACCTTCTGCAAAAGCGTGGGCGCGATGCGCTGGAACGCAGGGATTTCGACGCGGCGATCGAGCATTTCGGCGCCTTGATCGACCACGCGCCGGATTATGCCGAAGGCTGGCATGGCCGGGCCAGGGCGTTTTTCGCGAAGGGGCACCATGGTCTCGCCGTTGCCGATCTCGAGCGCGCGCTGGCGCTTGATCCGCGGCAATACGAGGCGCTGTTCGGTCTTGGTGTAATCCTCGAACAACTGGACCGGCCCGGCCCGGCCTATGACGCATTCGGGCTTGTGCTGCAGCTTCATCCGCACCATGAACGGGCAGCAGCAGCGATCAAGCGGCTCGACCGTGGGGTGAACGGCGTCGAGCTCTGAACCGGAGACGAGTTTCCCATGCGCCGAGATGGACGGATCGTGGCGGTCCTTGGCCCCACGAATACCGGCAAGACGCATTACGCGATCGAGCGGATGCTGGGCTATCGCTCGGGCATCATCGGCTTGCCGTTGCGCCTGCTGGCGCGCGAGGTCTATGACCGGATCGTCAAGGCGCGCGGACCGTCGGTGGTGGCGCTGGTCACCGGCGAAGAGCGGATCGTGCCGGAGCGCGCGCAATACTGGGTCTGCACGGTCGAGGCCATGCCCGAAGGGATGGGCACGGATTTCGTGGCGGTGGACGAGATCCAGCTTTGTGCCGATCCCGAGCGGGGTCATGTGTTCACCGACCGGTTGCTCAGGGCGCGCGGCCAGCACGAGACCATCTTCATGGGGTCTGACACGATGCGCGGGCCGATCCGGGCGCTGGTGCCGGGGGCCGAGTTCGTCGCCCGCGAGCGGATGAGCCAGCTTGTCTATACCGGGGCGAAGAAGATCAGCCGGATGCAGCCGCGCAGTGCCATCGTCGGCTTTTCGGTCGAGAACGTCTATGCCATCGCCGAGTTGATCCGGCGCCAGAGGGGCGGGGCGGCTGTGGTGATGGGCGCGCTTTCCCCGCGCACGCGCAACGCGCAGGTCGAACTTTACCAGAACGGCGACGTGGATTTCCTGGTGGCGACGGATGCGATCGGGATGGGGCTCAACCTCGATATCAACCATGTCGCCTTTTCCTCGCTCACCAAGTTCGACGGGCGGCGGATGCGGCCGCTGGCGCCCAACGAACTGGCCCAGATCGCGGGCCGGGCCGGGCGCGGGATGAGTGACGGCACCTTCGGCGTGACCGGCGAGGCGCCGCCATTGGCCGACGAGGTGGCCGCGGCGATCATGGGCCACAGCTTTACCCCGGTGCGCAAGCTGCAATGGCGCAACGCCGCGTTGCAGTTCGGCGCGGTGGATGCGCTGATCAGGTCGCTCGAGGCCAAACCCGAGGATGAACTCCTAGTGCGTGCGCGCGATGCGGACGATCTGATCGCGCTGCGCACGCTGTCGGACGAGGCCGAGACCCGCGCGCGGGCCAGCGACGGCAACTCGGTGCGGCTGTTGTGGGACGTGTGCCGGATTCCCGATTTCCGCGGTATCAGCCATGCCGAACATGCCGGGCTGTTGCAGGCGATCTTCGGTTTCCTGCACGAGCACGGGGCGGTTCCCGAGGACTGGATCGCGCGCCAGATCAAGCGGATCGACCGCACCGATGGCGATATTGACACATTGTCGAAACGTCTGGCCTTTATCCGCACATGGACCTATGTCGCACAGCGTCGCGGGTGGCTGCGTGACGAAGACCATTGGCGCGGCGCCACGCGCGCGGTAGAAGACCGGTTGTCGGATGCGCTCCACGGCGCGCTGACGCAGAGATTCGTGGATCGGCGCACCAGCGTGCTGTTGCGCCGGCTCAAGCAGAAGGAGGCCATGTTGGCCGAGGTGAATGACAAGGGCGAGGTGACGGTCGAGGGCGAATTTGCCGGCCGTCTGGAGGGGTTCCGGTTCGTGCTGGACAAGGCGGCGACCGGGCAGGAGGCGAAGACCCTGCGTCAGGCCGCGGAAAAGGCGCTTGCGCCGCATTTCCACCTGCGCGCCGACCGGTTCTACAACGCGCCCGATACCGAGATGGATTTCACCGAACAGGGCGGGTTGATGTGGGGCAACGAGGCGGTCGGCAAGCTCGTCGCCGGTCCTGAGCCGCTCAAGCCGCAGGTCAAGGCCTTTGTCGATGACGAGGCGGGCGAGGAGGTCGCGCAGAAGGTCACGCGCCGGTTGCAGCATTTCATCGACCGCAAGATCGCCACGCTGTTCGAGCCGCTTCTGGCGATGAGCCGGGACGAGACGCTGAGCGGCCTGGCGCGGGGCTTTGCCTTTCGGCTGGTCGAGGGGTTCGGGATCGTCCCGCGCGCCGAGGTGGCCGAGGATGTGCGCGCGCTCGATCAGGATGCCCGCGGCAGCCTGCGCAAGCATGGCGTGCGCTTCGGTCAGTTCACCATTTTCATGCCGCTACTGCTCAAGCCCGCGCCGACGCGGCTGCGCCTTGTGCTGTGGTCGCTTGCAAAGGGGTTCGACACGTTCCCTGAGGCGCCGCCGCCGGGCCTTGTGACCGTGCCCGCGCCGCGCGATGCCATCCCGGGGGTGGACGCGATGTGCGGCTATCACACCGCCGGCGAGCGGGCGATCCGCATCGACATGCTCGAACGGCTGGCCGACATGCTGCGCGCGCAGAACAGCCGCGCGGGGTTCGAGGCCAACCCGGATATGCTTTCGATCACGGGGATGACGCTGGAGCAGTTCGCCGATCTCATGCAGGGGCTGGGCTACAAGGCCGAGCGCGGCGAGCGGGTGAAGGCAAAGCCCGTTGCGGAAGCCGGTGACGGGGCTGCGCAGACGCCAGAAGCACCCGTGCCCGAAACCGAAGCAACCGAAACACCGGCCGCAGAAGACGCACCGAACGATATTCCGCCGCCCGAAACCCCGCCCTCGGATGCCGAACCGGCACTTGCAGCGAGTGAAACCCCCGAGGCGACAGGTGCCCTTACCGGGCCGGATGCCGAGGATGCGCCCGAGATGGAGGTGTTCTTTACCTTCACATGGGGCGGGCGCAAGGCGGGAGGGCGCCAGGAGACGCGCAAGGGACCGCGCCGCGAGGCCCGCAAGGACGGGGCGAAGGGCGCCCCGCGCGGGGATGCGCCGAAGGGCAAACCCCGAGACAACAAGGGCAAGAAGGGGCCGAAGCCACAGCAGGGCGCGCGCCGTTTCGAGGCCCGGCCCGAGAAGAAGAAGGACCGCATAGACCCCGACAACCCCTTTGCCGCGGCGCTGATGGGTTTGAAGGACAAGAGCTGAACCTTGGCCGGGGATGCGCGGATACGCCTCGACAAGTGGCTGTTTTTCGCGCGGTTCTTCAAGACGCGCAGCCGCGCAGCCAGACAGGTGGGGGCAGGGCATGTGCGGGTCAACAGCGACAAGGTGCTCAAGCCCGCGCACGCGGTCGGGCCGGGCGATGTGCTGACCTTTGCCCAGGGGCGGGTGATCCGGGTGGTGCGGATCGTGGCCATGGGCGAGCGGCGCGGCCCCGCGACCGAGGCGCAGGCGCTTTACGAGGATCTGACGCCAAAGGCCGAACCGCGTGCGCCCTCGGGCGGGGAGCGGCCGACCAAGCGTGACCGGCGCGCGATCGACGCGCTGCGCGGGTCGGGCGATATGTGACAACCGGGCGCTTGAATGATCCCGGTGAGTGAATTAGCTAGGGTCCGATGTCGCCAATGATGGATTTCCGATATGACTTATGTCGTGACCGACAATTGCATCGCCTGCAAATACACTGACTGTGTCGAGGTCTGCCCCGTGGATTGCTTCTACGAGGGTGAGAACATGCTGGTGATCCATCCCGACGAGTGCATCGATTGCGGCGTCTGCGAGCCCGAATGCCCCGCCGACGCGATCCGCCCCGACACCGAGCCGGACATGGAAAACTGGGTCGAGTTCAACCGCAAATACTCGGAAATGTGGCCGGTGATCATCTCCAAGAAGGATCCGTTGCCCGAGGCGGAGGACCGCGACGGCGAGGATGGCAAGCTCGAGAAATACTTCTCGGAGACGCCTGGCGAAGGCGGCTGATTCGGGGTTTCCGCTGCGGCGGACTGGCGGACAAGTGCCTGACAAGCCGGGAAGAATATCAGTTTTGACCCGGAGGCACTTTGATCCGGTCGCGAGTCGTGTTATATTGCTGACACAAATGATGAGATTTGCCTGACACCATCCAAACGAGCATCTGTTCCTTGGGTGGTTTTATTTGCGCAAAATCAACCGGCGCGAGGGCGTGTCTCACGCTCCGCAATGGTTGTTTCGCGATGGCCGGGCGGGTTTCGGGGATGCAATGCGAGGAATGATTGCATGAGCAAGGCGAAGAAGTCGGAGTTTCGTCCGAATGATTATGTTGTGTATCCGGCCCATGGTGTGGGCCAGATCGTGTCGATCGAGAAGCAGGAGGTTGCGGGGTTCGAGCTCGAACTGTTCGTGATCTCCTTTGAAAAGGACAAGATGACCCTGCGGGTGCCGACAAACCGCGCAACCGAGATCGGTATGCGCGGCCTGTCAAGCCCGGACGTGGTGAGCCAGGCGATGAAAACGCTCAAGGGCAAGGCCAAGGTCAAGCGCGCGATGTGGTCGCGGCGGGCGCAGGAGTATGAGCAAAAGATCAACTCGGGCGACCTGATCGCGATTGCCGAAGTGGTGCGCGACCTGCATCGCAGCGATGACCAGCGCGAACAGAGCTATTCCGAACGCCAGCTTTACGAGGCGGCGCTGGAACGGCTGACCCGGGAGATGGCGGCGGTTGCGGGCGGTGACGAGGTTGCCGCCGCAAAGGAACTGGACGAGGTTCTGTTGTCGCGCGCGGCCTGATTTTCACAAGCCTTTACGAATGCTGACCGCGCTCCTCCGGGGGCGCGGTCTTGTTTTGCGCAGCCACCCGCAGCGGGCGGGCCAGTGGCGAGGGCGGAAAAACGAGTATTTTCAACAGGAAAAAAGCCGGTCAGAGCGCGGCGGAGAGGGCGAGCAGGGCGGTGATCTCGCTGAGTTGCTGGGTCGCGCCGAGCACGTCGCCGGTCTGTCCGCCGATTTTCCTTCGGGCGACATGCATGGCACCGGCGGTCGCGACTGCGACGGCAAGGATGGCGGGCAGGGCGGCCTTGCCGGTGAGCAGCAGCGCGACCACGAGCGCGATGGCGCAGGCGATGGTGGCGATCATGGCCGACGGGCGGCCGGTCGCGCGAGAGAGGCCGTCGCGGCGTGCGTGAGGCAGTGCGGCCATGGTCACGACCATCGCGGCACGCGACAGGGCAGCGGCGGCGAAGAGCCCCGGTATCATGAAAATACCCAAGGAAACCAGTGCCATGGCGCGCAGTCCAAGGCCGAGGACCAGGGCGATGACGCCATAGGCGCCGATCCGGCTGTCGCGCATGATATCGAGGCGGCGGCCGCGCTCGTGGCCGCCCCAGAACCCGTCGGCCACATCGGCAAGCCCGTCTTCATGCATCGCGCCGGTGAGAACGACGAGCGTGAAAAGGCCAAGGAGTGCCGAGATTTCGTGAGCCAAACCAGTGGCTTGGCCGATCAGGGCGACACAGCCGGCCAATCCGGCCAGCAACAACCCGATCACCGGCCAGCACCATGCGCTGCGCGCGCCATGGTCGAAGGCGGCGGCGGGCAGGTGGATCGGCAGCCGCGTGAGCAAAGAGGTTGCCACCGCCAGGTCGCGCAGCCGGTCCGACAGATGAGGGTCGCGCATGATCGGATCCGCTTTTTCGGTTGTGACCGCGTCTTCGGGGGTTAAACACGCACAAACGGATCAGATCAACGGGGATGTCATGACCGGGTTCGCAACCGTCGCGGAATTTCGTAAAGAACTGGAGTCGGCACCGCACAGCGTTGAAAATGCACGTGTTTCTGCGCAGGAACGCAACGCTGCGCTGACCAAGCCGCCGGGGGCATTGGGGCGGCTGGAAGATCTGGCGATCTGGTACGCGGGTTGGCGGGGTGATGCGCGCCCGCGAATCACGCACCCGCAAGTCGTTGTTTTTGCAGGAAATCATGGGGTTGCGGCGCGGGGGGTGTCGGCGTTTCCCGCAGAGGTGACGGCGCAGATGGTGGCGAATTTTCGGGCCGGTGGTGCGGCGATCAACCAGTTGGCGGAAAATTTTTCCGCCCGGATGGATGTCTTCGCGCTCGAACTCGATCGGCCGACGGCGGATTTCACGCAAGGCCCCGCGCTGGGTGACGTGGAATTTCTGCAAGCGATTCAAACGGGTTGGGATTCGGTCCGGCCGGAGTCGGACGTTTTGGTGACGGGCGAGATGGGGATCGCGAACACCACTAGCGCGGCGGCCGTGGCCTGTGGCCTTTTCGGCGGCGCGCCCGAGGACTGGGTGGGCCGGGGGACCGGCGTGAGCGAGGCCGGGCTGGCCCTCAAGGCGCAGGTGGTGCGTGAGGGAATTGCTTTTCATTCCAATGCCTTGGGCGACCCCTTGGAGGTTCTGCGCCGACTGGGCGGGCGCGAGCTTGCCGCGATGGCCGGGGCGATGGCGCGGGCGCGGATGTTGCGGATTCCGGTGATCCTCGACGGATTCATCTGTTGCGCTGCGGCTGCCTGTCTCGAGCGGGCGGTGCCCGGCGCGCTCGACCACGCGGTGGCGGGGCATGAAAGCATCGAGCCGGGACATCCCAGGATATTGAAAGCATTGGGAAAAGAGCCGCTCTTGCGGCTGGGGATGCGACTGGGCGAGGGCAGCGGCGCGGCGCTGGCGATCGGGATCTTGCAAGGCGCGCTGGCCTGTCATTCGGGCATGGCGACATTCGCCGAGGCCGGGGTTTCCGAGGGCTGAGGCGGCAACGATTAACAGGTTGCGATGCCGCGAAATCCGGGGGTGACTCGCGGCTGCGCCCCGGCTGCCGGGCGTGCACCGCCGCGCCGCGGCGTGGAGCGAACAGGGGTCGTTACCCCTGCGCACGGCCGTGCAACGATTCGCCCACTTGCCCGGAGCGGCGAAATCGGCCAAAGAAACGCAATGACGGAACGCGACACCGACCGGCCCGACCTGCCCGAGACCTCCCGCTCGCTGCCCATTGCGATGCTGCGGGCGCGCGAGAAGATGATGGCACCGGTCCGGCAGATGCTGCAGAAGGTCGATGTGACCGAACAGCAATGGCGGGTGCTGCGGGTGCTGGACGAGCGCGGCACGATGGACCCGAAGGATTTGGCGCAGGCGGCGTGCCTGCTCAACCCCAGCCTGACGCGGATCATGCAGCATCTGGAACGCAAGGGGATGATCCGGCGCAAGGACCATCCGAGCGACCGGCGCAGGGTGCTGCTGGACATCACCCCCGAGGGGGTGGCGCTGCTCAGGGCGGCCGCGCCGGAAAGCCAGGAGATCTTTGCGCGGCTCGAAGAGAAATTCGGGCGCGACAAGATCGAAAGACTGCTCGATCTGCTGAACGAATTGAGCGAACTGGATCTGGAGTAGGGCAGGTTGCGCCCGGTCAGGTTCGTCTGACAGCGGCAGCGCGCCCGCCTGTGGTGCAGGCGCGCGCGGGCTGGTCCTTCAATGCGCCATGAACACCGGCAGTTTGGCCTGTTCGAGCATGTAGCGCGTGGCGCCGCCGAGGATCGCCTCGCGGAAGCGCGAATGGCCATATGCCCCCATCACGATCATGTCGGCGCCGATATCGGTGGCGTGGCGCGTCAGCACGTCCGAGACGCGTGGCAGGGTTTTCGACAGCACGTCGACCTCGGCGCGGACCCCGTGGCGCGAGAGATACTGCGACAGCAGCCCGCCGGGATCGGAGCGGTTGGGCCCATGGGTCGGCGGATCGATCACCACCACGTGCACGGTTTCCGCGGTTGCGAGCATCGGCAGGGCGGCGCGCACGGCATTGAGCGCCTCGGCGCTTTCGTTCCAGCCGATCATGACCGATTCGGGTGCCGGTTTGGGTCCGCCATCGTCGGGCACGACCAGAACCGGGGTCTGGCCCTCGAACATCGCAGATTCGACCACGGGTTCAAGCTCGGCGCCGCGATCCTCGCCATAGGGCTGGGGCTGGATGACCAGGTCGGAGAACCGGGCATGGGCGGCGACATGGCGGCCGATATCGGCCAGCTGCGCGACGCCGGTGTCGGTGGCCCAGCGGATGCCCGAGCGCCCGAGGATGTCGCGGGCCTGGGCCTCGATCGACTTGGCGTCCTCTTGCGCGCGGTTGATGGTTTCCTGGAGGACCATCGCGTTGGCACCCGCATAGTAATAGCCGGTCTGGCTGCGATCGACGCCAAGGCACAGCACGTCGAGATGCGCATCGACCGTTTCGGCCATCGCGATCGCATGTGCCAGGGTGTTCTCGGTCAGTTTCGGATCGGTGAGAACCGAAAACAGGGATTTATAGGCCATTGTCGTCTCCTGGGAATGAGTTTCGGCACGAGCATAGCGACAGTAGGTCGCTGTCTCTTTTATGGGTATCAGGGAATTCGAACGTTATTTTTGATACAGATCAAGGTTTGAGTATCTGATGCCCCGCATTAGACTGGGGGTCATAACACCGGGCGCGGTGTGTCGAGTCGCGCCGGGAAAGACAAAGGGACGAACAATGGGTAACTATATCAAGCTGATCGTGCTTGGTGTGATCACGGTGCTGGCCTTGATCGCAGCGAATTACGCACGTGACGTGGCCTATATGGTCAACGCGCTGACGGTGGCGCTGGTTGCTGCAGGGCTTTTCCTGTGGACGTTGCGCCGCACGGGTGAGCCGGTCGCCGCGGTCGATCTTTCGGGCGAATACATGGATGGACCGGTGCGCGCGGGCGTGATCCTGACCGCGTTCTGGGGGGTCGTGGGCTTTCTGGTCGGTGTGACCATTGCCTTTCAGCTTGCCTTTCCGGTGCTCAATTTCGAATGGGCACAGCCCTATCTGAACTTTGGGCGCTTGCGGCCGCTGCATACCAGTGCCGTGATCTTTGCCTTTGGCGGCACCGCGCTGATTACCACCTCGTTCTATGTCGTGCAGCGCACCAGCGCGGCGCGGCTCTGGGGCGGCAACCTCGCGTGGTACGTGTTCTGGGGGTATCAGCTTGTCATCGTGCTGGCTGCGTCGGGTTACCTGCTGGGGGCGACCCAGTCCAAGGAATATGCCGAGCCTGAATGGTACGTGGACTGGTGGCTGACCATCGTCTGGGTGGCGTACCTTCTTGTCTTTGTCGGCACGCTCATGAAGCGCAAGGAGCCGCATATCTACGTCGCCAACTGGTTCTTTCTTTCGTTCATCATCACTGTTGCGATGCTGCACGTGGTCAACAACCTGAGCATTCCCGTCTCGGTCTTCGGGTCGAAATCGGTGCAGGTGTTCTCGGGTGTGCAGGACGCCATGACGCAGTGGTGGTACGGCCACAACGCGGTGGGCTTCTTCCTGACCGCGGGGTTCCTGGGGATGATGTATTACTTTGTCCCGAAACAGGCCGAACGGCCGGTCTTCAGCTACAAACTGTCGATCATTCACTTCTGGGCGCTGATCTTCATCTATATCTGGGCCGGTCCGCACCACCTGCACTATACTGCGCTGCCCGACTGGGCCTCGACGCTGGGCATGGTGTTCTCGATCGTGCTCTGGATGCCCTCCTGGGGCGGCATGATCAACGGGCTGATGACGCTCTCGGGCGCATGGGACAAGCTGCGCACCGACCCGATCATCCGGATGATGGTCATTTCGGTGGGGTTCTACGGCATGTCGACCTTCGAGGGGCCGATGATGTCGATCCGCGCGGTGAACTCGCTGTCGCATTACACCGACTGGACCATCGGGCACGTGCATTCGGGTGCGCTGGGCTGGAACGGAATGATCACCTTCGGCGCGCTCTACTTCCTTGTGCCGCGCCTGTGGAACCGCGAGGGCCTTTACAGCCTGCGGCTCGTGAGCTGGCACTTCTGGCTCGCCACGATCGGGATCATCCTCTACGCCGCCTCGATGTGGGTGACGGGGATCATGGAGGGCCTGATGTGGCGCGAAGTGGACGCGAACGGTTTCCTCGTGAACTCCTTCGCCGATACCGTGGCTGCCAAGCTTCCGATGTATGTGGTGCGCGGTCTGGGCGGGGTGCTTTACCTGCTGGGCGGTATCATCATGTGTTATAACCTCTGGATGACTGTAAAGCGTTCGCCGGCCGTCAAGGCCACGGACCATGTCGTTCCGGCTGAATAAGGAGGGCCGGAAAAATGGCAATTCTCGACAAACACAGGGTTCTTGAAAAGAACGTCACGCTTTTGGCCATCTTCGCCTTCCTGGTGGTGACCATCGGCGGCATCGTTCAGATCGCACCGCTTTTCTGGCTGGAAAACACGATCGAGGATGTGGACGGCATGCGCCCCTACACCCCGCTCGAACTGGCCGGGCGCGACATCTATGTTCGTGAAGGGTGCTATGTCTGTCACAGCCAGATGATCCGCCCGATGCGTGACGAGGTCGAACGCTATGGCCACTACAGTCTCGCGGCGGAGTCGCAATACGACCACCCGTTCCAGTGGGGGTCCAAGCGGACCGGGCCGGATCTTGCCCGCGTCGGTGGCCGCTATTCGGATGACTGGCATGTGGATCACTTCCGTGACCCGCAATCGGTGGTGCCGGAATCGGTGATGCCGAAATACGCCTTCCTCGAACGTCAGTTGATCGATGGCGAATACATCGCCGACACCCTCAAGACGCATCGCTTCGTCGGGGTGCCCTATACTGACGAGATGATCGAGAATGCGCGGTCGGATTTCGCCGCGCAGGCCGATCCCGACAGCGATTTCGACGGGCTGCTGGATCGGTATGGCGACAATGTCAACGTGCGCAATTTCGACGGTCAGCCTGGCATTTCCGAGATGGATGCGCTGATCGCCTATATGCAGATGCTGGGCACCCTGGTCGATTTCTCGACCTTCGAGCACAGTGGCACACGGTAAGGGGGCGAGATGGAAACCTATACCTTTCTGCGACAGTTCGCCGATAGCTGGATGTTGCTTGCCCTGTTCACGTTCTTTGTCGGGATGGTCCTTTGGGTGCTGTTCCGGCCGGGAAGCACCGAGACCTACGAGGACGTGGCCAACATCCCGTTCCGGCATGAAGACAAGCCCGCCCCCGAGCGGCAGCCCGAGGAGTCGTGAGACATGGCCAAGCAACCTGAAAAGAAAAAAGACGAAGTTGAAACGACCGGCCACAGCTGGGATGGAATCGAGGAATACAACAATCCGCTGCCCAAGTGGTGGGTCTGGATATTCTACGCGACCATCATCTGGGGGGTCGGCTATACCATCGCCTATCCCGCATGGCCGGGGATCAACCAGGCGACTTCGGGGTTGTTGAACTGGTCGACGCGCGAAAACGTCGCCGACGAGATCGAGAGCTTTTCCGAACGCAACGCGCCCAAGAACACCGAGCTGGAAGAGGTCGAACTGGCCTCCTTCGTGGAGGAAGAGACCGACAGCGAGCTCTATTCCTATGCCCGGTCATCCGGCGCGGCGCTCTACCAGACATGGTGCGCACAGTGCCATGGCTCGGGCGCGGCCGGCGGTGTCGGTTATCCCAACCTTCAGGACGATGACTGGCTCTGGGGGGGCACGATCGAGGATATCCACACCACGATCCGGGTCGGTGTGCGCAATCCCGAGACCGACGAGGATTACGAGCGCGTTTCCGAAATGCCCGCTTTCGGCGCCGACGAGCTGCTTGGCGAAGAAGAGGTCGAGCAGGTGGTCAACTACGTCATGTCGATGTCGGGTGAGCCCCGCGACGCTTCGCTGGTCGAGGCAGGAGAGGAGGTCTATCTCGACAATTGCGCCTCCTGTCACGGCGACGATGGCGAGGGTGACACCTTTCAGGGGGCGCCCAACCTTGCCGATGCGATCTGGCTCTATGGCGGGGACTATGCGTCGATCCGCGAGACGGTGTGGAACTCGCGTTACGGGGTCATGCCGCAATGGCAGGATCGCCTGAGCGATGCACAGATGCGCGCCCTTGCGGTCTATGTCCACCAGTTGGGCGGCGGCGAATGAACAAAGAATTCCGGGGGCCTTGGCCCCCGGGATACGGCACCGGCCCTTCCGTCCTGTTCGCGCGTTTCCTGGAAGGCCGGTGCCACCCTGTTCAAGACAAGGTCACTGGCGTGAAACGGCGACCGAAAGCCCCTGACTGACCGAGGGGATTTTCATCTCGGGCAAAAGGTCGCGGATGTGTTCCCTGCCAATTGATAACTATTAGATGCAGAATTTGATACAGGTCAAGGCCGCCTGTGATCGCTCCTGTGAAAAGGTGCATCATATGAGGTCAAGAAGTCCGGAGTGAACCCGTTGTCCCAAGCCGAACCACAACAGCTTTATGCCGCGCGCGAACCGGTCTTTCCCAAGAAGGTGTATGGAAACTTCCGCAACCTGAAATGGGTCATCATGGTCGTCACGTTGGGGATCTATTACGTCACGCCGTGGATCAGGTGGGACCGGGGGCCGAGCCTGCCGGACCAGGCGGTGCTGCTGGATCTGGCCAACCGGCGGTTCTATTTCTTCTGGATCGAGATCTGGCCGCACGAGTTCTATTTCATCGCCGGTCTTCTGGTGATGGCGGGGTTGGGCCTTTTCCTGTTCACCTCGGCGCTGGGCCGGGTCTGGTGCGGCTATACCTGCCCGCAAACGGTCTGGACCGACCTGTTCATCCTTGTCGAGCGCTGGATCGAGGGCGATCGCAACGCCCGGCTGCGCCTGCACCGTCAGAAGAAGTGGGATCTTCGCAAGGCGCGGCTGCGCCTGGGAAAATGGGTGACCTGGCTTTTGATCGCGATGGCGACCGGCGGGGCCTGGGTGTTCTATTTTGCAGATGCGCCAACGCTGTTTGTCGATCTCTTCACGCTCAACGCGCATCCGATCGCCTATACAACCGTGGCGATCCTGACCGGCACCACGTTCTTCTTCGGCGGCTTCGCGCGCGAACAGATCTGCATCTATGCCTGCCCCTGGCCGCGCATCCAGGCGGCGATGACGGACGAGGACACGCTGACCGTGGCCTATCGCGAATGGCGTGGCGAGCCGCGCAAGCATTCCGAAGCCGTCAAGGCCGGTGAGCCGCAAGGCGATTGCATCGACTGCATGGCTTGTGTCAATGTCTGCCCGATGGGGATCGACATCCGCAATGGCCAGCAGATGGAATGCATCACCTGCGCACTTTGCATCGACGCCTGCGACGAGGTGATGGAGAAGATCGGCAAGCCGCGCGGGCTGATCGACTACATGGCCTTCACCGACGAGGAACGCGAACGCGCCGGCGAGCCGCCGAAGCCGATCTGGCAGCATGTCTTCCGGCCGCGCACGATCCTTTATACCTCGCTGTGGTCGCTTGTCGGGGTGGCGCTTGTGGTGGCGCTGTTCATCCGCAGCGATATCGACATGACCGTCGCGCCGGTGCGCAACCCGACCTATGTGACCATGTCCGACGGGTCGATCCGCAACACTTATGAGATCAGGCTGCGCAACAAGCATGGCGAGGCACGTCCTTTTGTGCTTTCCGTGACGGGGGATCCGGCGCTGAGTGTCGATGTCGAGGGCGCCGACGGGCAGACCGTGATGGTGCCTGCCGACACCGCCCTTCCGGTGCGGGCCTACGTGGTGGCGCCGGGCGGGTCGGTCCCGGCGCAAAGCGACCGGGTCGAGTTCCGATTCTGGGTCGAGGACGACATGAGCGGCGACCGCGCCTACAAGGACACTGTCTTCAACGGGAAGGAAAGCCGATGACCAGGGAACGCAAATTCACCGGCAAGCACATGGCGATCGTCTTTGTCGGGGCGTTCGGTGTGATCATCACCGTGAACCTCGTGATGGCCTATAGCGCGGTCAGCACCTTTCCGGGGCTCGAGGTCAAGAATTCCTATGTTGCCAGCCAGAAGTTCGATGAACGCCGCGCCGCGCAGGAGGCGCTCGGCTGGACGGTCTCGGCGCAGCAGACCGACGGCGTGCTGACCCTGGAGATCACCGACGAGGCGGGCGCGCCGGTCGAGGTGCGGGAGTTGGACGTTCTCCTGGGCCGGCCCACCCATGTCAAGCAGGACAGCGAACCCGCCTTCGTGTTCAATGGCTCCGCCTATGTCGCGCCGGCGGAGCTTGATGACGGCAACTGGGATCTGCGCATGGTCGCCACCGCCGAGGATGGCACCGAGTATCGCCAGCGCCTCAAGGTTCGCGTGAGCCGGTGAGGGCAGGCCGATGACCGCCACGATGCGCCCCAACATCTCGGCCTGCCCGGCCTGTAGCGCGGCCCCCGCGGCCGAGGCCCTGGCCGAACAGGAGGCGCAAAAGGATGTGCGCATCGCCCTGTCGGTGCCGGGGGTGCATTGCGCGGCCTGTATCACCACCATCGAAAAGGCACTGGCGGCCCATCCGGGCGTCGAGAGCGCGCGGGTCAACCTGACCCTCAAGCGCGCCACGGTCGAGGCCGCCCCCGAGGTCAGGCCCGAGGATCTCGTGCGCGTGCTGGAGCACATCGGATACGAGGCGCATGAGCTTGATGCCGGCACGCTTTCGGCGACCGAGACCGACAGGGCCGGACGCGAATTGCTGATGCGGCTCGCGGTGGCGGGGTTCGCGTCGATGAACGTGATGCTGTTGTCGGTGTCGGTCTGGTCGGGGGCGGCGGATGCCACCCGCGACATGTTCCACTGGATCAGTGCTGCCATCGCCCTGCCGACCATTGCCTTTTCCGGGCAGCCATTCTTCCGCAATGCCTGGGCCGCGCTCAAGCACGGGCGGCTCAACATGGATGTGCCGATCACGCTGGCGATCGTGCTGGCGCTGGTCACGTCGCTTTGGGAGACATCGCTTTCGGGCAAGCACGCCTATTTCGACGCCGCACTGGCACTGACCTTTTTCCTGTTGGCGGGGCGCTATCTCGATCACCGCACGCGGGCGATCGCACGTTCGGCGGCCGAGGAACTGGCCGCGCTGGAGGTGCCGCGCGCCATCCGCGTCACGGCGGGTGAGGAACGGCAGGTCCCGGTGTCCGAGCTTGCCGTGGGCGATCTGGTCCTTGTGCGGCCGGGCGGGCGGATGCCGGTGGATGGAGAAATCGTCGAGGGCCGGTCCGAGATCGACCGTAGCCTGCTGACGGGCGAGACGATCCCGGTCTATGGCGGGCCGGGGCAGGCGGTCTCGGCGGGCGAGGTCAACCTGACCGGGCCGTTGACCGTGCGCGCCACGGCCGTGGGCGAGGAAACATCGCTGCATCGCATGGCCGATCTGGTGGCGATCGCGGAATCGGGGCGCTCGCGCTATACCTCGCTGGCCGACAGCGCTGCGAAGCTCTATGCGCCGGGGGTTCATATTCTCTCGGCGCTCGCCTTTGTCGGCTGGTATCTCTACACGTTCGACATGCGCACCGCGCTCAATATCGCGGCGGCGGTGCTGATCATCACCTGTCCTTGCGCGCTGGGCCTTGCCGTGCCCGCGGTGACGACCGCCGCCTCTGGGCGGCTCTTTCGGCGCGGGATGCTGATCAAGCATTCCACCGCCCTCGAACGGCTGGCACAGGTCGATACGGTGGTGTTCGACAAGACCGGCACCCTGACCGCGGGCACGCCCGAGGTGATGAACCTCGATCAGGTCACGAGCCGCGACATCGGGATCGCGCTGGCGCTGGCGCAGGGATCGTCGCATCCGCTTTCGGTCTCGCTGACCGCGGCGGCGCGCGCGGCGGGGTTCGAGGCCGCAGAGGTCGAGGACATCTCCGAGGTGCCGGGCTATGGCACGCGCGGGCGCTGGCAGGGGCACGAGGTGCGCCTTGGCCGCGCGGCCTGGGTCGAGGCACCACGGCTCTCACGCACGGCGGCGTGGCTCAGGGTCGGCGATGAGAGCCCGCAGGCGTTCGAGTTCACCGACCGGCTGCGCGCCGGGGCCGAAGCGGCCATCGTGGCGCTCAAGGACGCGGGCAAGGATGTCTATCTCATGTCCGGCGACAGCACCCCGGCGGTCGAGGACATGGCAAACCGCCTCGGGATTCCGCATTGGCTGGCCGAGGCGCTGCCCGCGGACAAGGCCGCGCGGGTGCAGGCCATGGCGGACGAGGGGCGGCATGTCCTGATGGTGGGTGACGGGCTCAACGACACGGCGGCGCTGGCGGCGGCGCATGTCTCGATCTCGCCGGCCAGCGCGCTCGACGCGGCGCGTGTGGCCAGTGATATCGTGCTTCTGGGTGGCGATCTGAGCCCGATTGCCGACGCGGTGCGCACCGCCGGTTCGGCCGTGCGCCGGATCCGCGAGAATTTCCAGATCGCGACACTCTACAACGTGATTGCCGTGCCGCTGGCGGTGGCGGGTTTTGCTACGCCGCTGATTGCGGCCTTGGCGATGTCGGCCTCTTCGATTACGGTTTCGCTCAATGCATTGCGATTGAGGTGAGCGATGAATGTCCTGACGGTCCTGATCCCCATCTCCCTGATCCTTGGCGGGATCGGGCTCCTGTTCTTTGTCTTCACGGTGCGCAGCAACCAGTATGACGATCCCGAGGGCGATGCCCGGCGCATCCTGTCGGATCAATACGACGACAAACCCAAGCAATGATTCCGCTCATCCCGCGCCGGTCAGGCGCGGTGCAGCGCGAAACCCGGCAGCGCGGCAAAATCGTCAAAGCGGAAGGCATGGGGCAGCGTCTCCACCGGCACCTTGCGATAGCCACGGGTGAAAAGGGCAAAGGGCACGCCCGCGCGTTCGGCCGCCTCGGCATCGATTTCGCTGTCGCCCACGTAAAGGCGCCTGTCGTGCCCCAGCGTTTCGAAAGCGCGATGCAACGGTGCCGGATCGGGTTTCTTCACGGGCAGGCTGTCGCCGCCCACGACCACGCCGAAGAACCGATCCATGTCGAGAGCGCGCAGGATGTCGCGCGCCGGGGCCTCGGGCTTGTTCGTGCAGACGCCAAGCGCGAATCCGGCGTCGGCCAGCGTTTCCAGCGTCGCGATCATGTTGGGGTAGGGCCGGGTCAGTTCGGCACCGGCCCGGCTGTAGAGATCAAGTGTCCGCCGCGTCAGTTCCTCGTGCCGTTCGGGGGCGAGGCCGCGCAGCCGCATCACCCGTTCAACGAGCACGGGCAACCCGTTGCCGATGAATGACACCACCGTGGGCAGGTCGAGCGGCGCAAGCCGCTCTGTTGCAAGCATCCGGTTGACCGCGGCCCTGATGTCCGGTGCGCTGTCGACCAG
>NZ_JAWLDS010000029.1:0-34784 GCF_041686535.1 Aquicoccus sp.
TGCTGCGCCTCGCTGGGGGCGTCCTCGGCGGCGAAGCCGATCACGCCTGCGCGGTAGGTCCATTGGTGGCGGCTGGCGTCGATCAGCGCCTCGGTGCGGTTGCGCGGCCGCGATATCCGCCGCTGCGCCATTGTTCGGATTCGGCGATGCATGGTTATCGGCGGGGATCGGCCTGGCCGGCGGCACGTTCGTGGCGCAGCGGACCCTGAAGCGCCAGGAGGTCAGATCCGGTAGGTCCTCTCCGCCGTCCCCCTGAAGAGCGCATATCGTTCCGCGGTCGTGAAGTCCGAAACGATCTCGTCGTAGGCGGCCCAGAGGCGCCCGTATGTGGCCATCAGCCTGTCAACCGGAAAGTTCGAGGCAAACATGGCCCGCTCCGGGCCGAAACTCTCGATGCAATGGAGCACGAATGGCCGGATCGAGGATGCGGTCCAATCTGTCTCGACCATGCCGAAGCCGCTGAGCTTGACCACCATGTTGGGTGCGGCTGCGAGACGCGCGATTCCCTCGTGCCAGCCGGCAAGGTTTTCGTCGTCCCTCTCTGCGGGCATACCGGCATGGTCAAGGATGAAGGTAATGTCGGGATTTTCCGCGACCACGTCAGAAACGGCCGCCATCTGATGGTGATAGACCTGCACGTCGAAACTCAGCTCATGGTCGGCAAGGCGCGACAATCCCCGGCGCCATGCCGGGTCCGTGAGAAAATCCTTCGGCGCGCGATTCAGGCGCGGATCGGGATGCCGGTTCAGGACCTGGCGTATCCCGCGGATTCGATCGTGCGCGCAATGCGCCGCGAGAACCGAGTCCACGTCGGGCGCAGAGAGATCGGCAAAACCGACGATCCCGTGTGGAAAGCCGCGCGAGGCGGGGTTGGCGGCCGTTTTCTCAAGCCAAATGGTTTCTCCGACGGGGTCTGACGGATCGTAGTTCGCTTGCACGTGAACCGATTTCAGTAACGTCACGCCCGCCGCTTCGGCATCGGCAAGCAAGTTCGCGACGCGATAGCTTTTCTTCAGTGGCCCGAGATCTCCCCAGCCGCGGTCGCTCATGTCCTCGCTCAACCATGGATAGCGATTTAGTTCGAGATCCCAGAGGTGATGATGCGGGTCGACGATTTCCATGATGCCTCCAGCCAAAGTCGGGAACGGGATGTTTTATGCGGGCGACGGGTCGCCGCCCGCGAGGATGTCAGAGTGCGCCCGCGGACTCGAGCTCCTCGATCAGCACGGTCTGCCCCTGTTCCTCGAGAACGCGCCTGGCCAGTGCCGGGTCGTAGGCTCCCTTGACAGCAAGCCAGGCGTCCCGCGCCCCTGCCTGCCAGCGTGTCCTTTCCTCGTCGTTGGGGGTGTAGGATTCGACCCGGCCTTCCATCGCCTTCACGGCCTCTTCCTGCCATGCGGTGTCATAAGCGAAGCCCTCGCGCTGAAGGTCTTCGCCCACTTGGTCTATCGCCGCGCGCGCCCAGTCTGGAAGGGCGTCATAACGGTCCTTGGACATCATGATCGGATGTGCGCTGAACGCGGCTTCGATGACGGTGACATGATTGACCACCTCGTAGAACTTGCCTGCTGCTGTGAATGTGTCCTGAAGATACATGCCTTGGACGACCCCGGACTGAAGCCCCTCATAGAGCGACGACCAGTCATATGGCACCGGAGCGGCGCCCCACGCCTTGACGAGATTGAACTCGGTCGGGCTCTTCGTGACCCGGATTTTCAGGCCGCGAAGGTCGGCGGGTTCCCGCACCTCGCGCTCTGTGTTTACGACGTTGCGGAACCCGCCTACAGGCACAAGGGCAATGACGTGCATGCCCATTTCATCCGCAGCGCGTTCGGAAAGCTCCTCCGCCAACCAGTCGTTAAGGATCTGGCTCGCCTCGGCCTGGCCCTGGAACAGGTATGGCAGGTTCACGATGTCGAAGGTTGTCCCGAAGGCGCCGACATTGCCGCTAGAAACCGTCGCGATGTCGATCTGTCCCAGGTCAAGCTGCTCGACACAGGCATGCTCGCTGCACAGCGATCCCCGATCGTGGACCTTGAGCTCGATCCGCCCGTCAGAGTATTCTGCTAGACGGGGGGCGAACACTTCCGAGATCAGTTTGCCAAGCGACCAGGCGGGCGCCGCGGCAGTTCCGAGTCGCAGCTCGATTTCCGCCGCTGTGGCGGCCGGGGCGGCCGCGGTCACTGTCCAGGCAAAGAATAGGGCGGCCAGCCGCCTCGAGGTTTTCGTCTTAATCGGTTTCATCTTGGGTCTCCTCCTCCTTGTGGTTCGACCGTTTCAATGCTCCTTGGCGTCGTCCTCGTCGGTACCTCTCCCGTCCCGATCGCGAATATGGTCGATCATAGCCATCGCCGATGCGGCCATGACGAGCACGCCAGAAATTGGCAGGATCATCATCGGATAGGATTTGGGCAGGTTTCCCAGCTCCCAGTAGGAACCGGGTATCCGCCCCACGACTTCCCAGCCCTTGACCAGAAGCAGAAGCCCGAGGGCACCGAAAAGTGCGATCCAGAGCCCTTCGAAGAAGCGTGTGACGGAGGTGGGCAAGAATGCATGGGCCGTGGTCATCGCAATATTGCTGCGCGTTCGGACGGCGAGTACGAAGGCCAGCAAGACAAGCCATGTGTTTGCGAAGAGTGTCAGCGTGTCGCCCCAGAAAGGCGGTGCAAGAAAGACGGTTCGAAGCACAACGGTGTAGATGATGAAGCCGATCATCAACACGAGGAGTACGCTGCAGATCGCTCCCAGTGTTCGGCTCAATACACGGTCAATTAGTCGGATCAGCGTCATGTTCGTGTGTCCTCAGAGGAGTCCGAGCCATGCAGGAATGGCCAAGGTCAGTGGCGCGACAAGCAGCATCAGGAAAAGCACCAAAATCTCGATGGTGATGAAGGGCAGTAGCGCGATTGCCGTTCGGTCCAGCCGCGCCCCTGCAACCGCGGCGGCGGTGAAATAGCAGACGCCCACCGGCGGTGTGACGGTCCCGAGAAGAAATCCGACCACGACGACAAGCGCCGCCTGGATCGGCTCGTACCCGGCGGCCACGCTGACCGGGATCAGCATCGGGCCAAGCACAATGATGTTGGCCGTCGCATCCATGAACATGCCCGCGACGAACACGATGAGAAGCAGCGCCGCCGCAAAGGCGAGGGGGCTGCCAGCAAAGGTGCCGAGCCAGGCCTCCAGGAGATCGAGAGCGCCGAGCCGGGTCAGGAGCCAAGAGAATGGTCCGGCGGCGGCGATGATGATGAAAACCGAGCCCGAGAGGCGCACCGTCCGGCTGAGCGCCTGAATAACCGCCTTCCGCGACATGTCGCGATAGGCCACCGCGCCGATGAAGAATGCGACGGCCGCGGTGATCGCGCCGGCCTCCACCGAACTGAACCAGCCACCGAGAATGCCCATGATCAGAATGGCGGGGACCGACAGGGCCAGCGCCGCCGCGCCGAAAGCCGACATGAGCGCGGCGAACGAGAACGCCACTTCGCCCCGCTCGTGTCCCTCTCGTCGCGCAATGACCCAGACGACGAACATCAGCATGAACGTGATCAACAGGCCCGGCAGGATACCGCCGGCAAAGAGTGCGCCCACAGACAGGTTGGCGACGCTGGCCAACACGATCATGGCGATACTCGGCGGAATGATCCCGCCGATGGTCGACCCGATGGCGGTGATTGCTGCGGCATAAGGCGCGCTGTAGCCGCGCTCCCTCATGGTGGGGATCATCACGGTTCCAATTGTTGCCGTGTCAGCAACGGCGGATCCATTCATGCCAGCGAAGAACAAACTTGCGACCATGTTCACCTGAGCAAGCCCGCCGCGCATCTTTCCGACCAAGACCGAGCTCAGCCTTAGAATACGCCGGGTGACAGACGAACTATTCATCAACTCGCCGGTCAGCATGAAGAACGGAATCGCCACGAGCGGGAAACGCGCAAGGGCCTCGTACATCTGATGAGGCACTGTCAGAAGTGGGGCTGCGTCGGTGATCAGGATGTAAATCGTCGGCAGCACGATCATGGCAAGAGCAATAGGAGCCCCAAGGAGGATCAGGCATATGAGTGAGACGCTGAGCAGCAGGATGTCCATTGGCTTTCCCCCCAATCTGCATCGGCCGAGAAACCAAGGCATTGAGAAAAGGGTCCGCTGCTGTTGTCGTAATGTCAACATTAAACATATTGTGTTATTTCTGGCGCTACTGCCGAGAGCTTGGCAAATGTCGCGTATCTCTTGGGGTCAGGTCATCGAAAAAAGGATTGGTCCTTGGGTTGGCCTGACGCCCTCGCGCAACCAATCTGGCGAGCGCGATGTCTCGGGTGGCACTACCAAGGTCGGAGACGTCAACCTGAGGCGGGCTTTGGGCCAAGCAGAAATCGTGATGATGAGCTGTGGACGGTCTAACTGGTTGAGAGCATGGGGAACACAGTTCGCGCAACGCCGTCATACTCCATCGGATTTGGGTCGATGGCACGGTCCTCGAAGCAAACGCTGCGCCACAAATGCCTGATAGGTTGTTCCTTGGCCCGTTGCCTGTCCAATTGCAGGCTTTCGAGGTCCTGCAGGGACGTGGTTCCGATGATGCCGTGGTCTGGACCGTCGCTGACGTCTGTCAAGCAAGCGTATGAGATGGGCCCGTCGGGATTACATCGAACCAGCATCATGTTGGCAGCCTGAACGCGGAACACGAACCGAAGCATGTACCCGAAAAACCTCAGCAGAAGGCCGCGACAAAAGCAGTACGGACAAGACGATCCCAAAAACAGCTCTGGCGGATCATTCTGTTTGCGCGAAACCTCTTGACGGAAGTCGACCCGTTACCGAAGCCTTGGCCCCAAAATCATTGCCACACCCATTAGGAACCGCTAGCCTCGCACCCGCATTTTACTTTCCGACTGCCGTGCGACCAGTCTGGGCAAGCGGAGCCAGGAGCAAAGGATAGAACCATGACCTTTATTGGAAGCGTCGGCAAATTTCTGAACAACAATGCCATTGGTGGGGTCGGCAACGTGCTCGGAATCGCCACTGGGGTCTACAGCATCGCTTCGGAAATCTATAACCATGTGAACGGTGACGGCACGTTCAACGATGTGGAAGATCCGGTTCTCGCCGGGATCGAAGGGCTTCAGGATGATGTCGAGGGGTTGCGCGAGGACATCGGCGAACTGGAAGTCGCGCTGACCAATCTCATTCTGTCCGAATTTTCGGGTCTTCAACAGCAACTCCTGTCCAGCGCGCAGTCCCGCGCGGAAAGTGCACTGGACCTCCTGGCCTCTTACCAGATCGACGCCGAGATCGACCGAGGTGAGATCATTGCCGATGTGTCGCGGGCATTCCGCGACACGCTGGCGCAGGGGCGCCAGCTGCTGGAGCCCAGCGATCCGCCGACGGCCCTTGACGCGATCAAGGCCGCGGTCGGCGCGGTTGGTTACACGCTCTATGCAAGGTTGGAAGTCGCACGCGAACTCGAAGGCGGCGAGCTTGCGTCCGACAAGATTGCCCGGCAGATCGAAGACGCGATGACGTTCATGACCGATGTCGTTCGCTATATCGAAGATCGTCTGAGCGTCGAGATGGATCTGAACTTTATGGATTATGGCAATGCACAGTTCGAAGTCTACCTTGACGGAGAGCCGTTTCCCGATTTCTACAGCGCAGGCTGGGAAAATTCGGATGACAGCAACGGACGCGGCTATGTAAACGGACCGTTCGTTTTCCGGGCGCCCGACGAATTGGGCTCGTGGGACATTCCAGAAGACTACGAAGGCCCGTTTGTTGACCAATTTGGCAGCATATTCCTTCCCTCGCTTGATTCGTTTATCTTTGTCGGCAGTGGCGTATATTACACGCCAGAAGGCGAGCGAACGGACCGCGACGATCCCGACGGGATTAGTGCGTTTGATTACTGGCGCGCGGAAATGGAGGCGTGGGCGATCGAACAGACGCTCCAGTGGTTCGGCATAGACCGGACTGAGCTGGCCGAAACGGCCGAAGGCTTTGCTGACATGACCGATGGCGAGCAGATGATCCTGCCCAGTGTTCCGGGCTTTGACAATGCCGGAACGCTGGTGGGCACGGAGGGGGACGACCTCCTCATCGGCAATGACGGTGATGATTCATTGATGGGTATGGGTGATCCCGACATCATTCGTGGCAAGGAAGGCAATGACACGATCGAGGGTGGTGACGGCGGCGACCGGCTCGATGGCGGTGAGGGCAATGATAGTCTTGTCGGCGGTCCAGGTGACGACGCGCTGATCGGTGGCCCCGGTGACGATACGATCGATGGTGGAGCGGGGCAGGACCTCGCGATCTATGCCGGGCGGCGATCCGAATATGATGTCGATTGGTTCCGGGAGGGGGATGAACTGCGGGTGCAGGTGGAGGGGCCGGAGGGCACGGACTTGTTGCTGGATGTTGAGGGCATCGTTTTTGACGATCGGACCGTCCAGATTCAGACCGCAACGCCTGACGAGTCACTTGACGGGGACATCCTGTTTTCGACCGGTGAGCGACGCATCGCTGACGACCTGATGTTGGGCGTATTCTCGGACGGGACAATAGACGGTGGATTGGGTGACGATACCATTGTGTCGGGTGGTGGTATGACCCATCTGATCGGTGGACCGGGAAATGACATCATCATCGGTGCACCGCCGCGTTCCGATCTTGCATCGGATATCGCTGTCTTTTCGGGAGAGCGGGACAGTTACGAACTGTTGGAAGCATCGGTTGAGGCGAACCCCTTGCAAGAAGTGGTCTTGAGCGGTCCTGACGGCGAGGATACGGTTTCACGGGTCGAGTTTCTCGAGTTCGATGACGATACGATCGGGTGGGTGCGTGCCGGATACTCCCACGCACGCGATCAATGGGCCGCAACTGGCGGAGATCTCGATGATATCGTGACCGGTAGCTTGCAGGACGATTTCCTTGTGGGAGGACGCGGCAACGACACGATGCTGGGTGGCGATGGTGATGACCTTTTGCGCGGCAACGCAGGCAATGACACGCTCGATGGCGGCAGCGGCGACGACACTGTGAACGGTGCCACGGGTGATGACAGTATCACTGGCGGCCCAGGCGCGGACGAGTTGCGTGGGGGAGACGGCAATGACACGGTCGTGAGCAGTTCCGGCAACAACACACTCTTCGGTGGAAGGGGAAATGACCTCCTGCGTGGTGGTAGCGACAGTGACACTCTCTACGGCAACCAGGGGGCGGACGTGCTGATTGGAAGGGCGGGCGCGGACGTTCTCCATGGTGGCCGTGGCAATGACACGGTGTTCGGGGGCCCAGGTGATGACAGTATCATCGGTGGCCGTGGTGCGGATGAACTGCGCGGCGGTGACGGGCATGACAGCATCTTGGGCAAAAGCGGCAATGACACGCTCTTCGGAGGGGAGGGCAATGATCTGCTGTCTGGCGGCGAGGGCAATGACACGCTCTATGGCAACCAGGGATCGGACACGCTCGATGGTGGAGCCGGCGCGGACGAGTTCTATGGAGGGCACGATGCAGACATTTTCCGCTTCAAATCTGCCGACGACATCGGCGGGAGGGGCGTGCCGCAAGACCGGATCATGGATTTCGAGCAGGGGCTCGATGTGATCGACTTGTCGTCCGTCGATGCACTGACCACGGCAAACGGCAACCAGGCCTTCACTTTCATCGGCACGGACTTGCATAGCGGTGCAGGCGCGACGCTGCGCTATGCCAACACAGCGACGGACACGATCATCTACGGCGATACCAACGGCGATGGAACGGGTGATTTCGGCTTGCGTCTCGAAGGGCTCTTTGACTTGACGGAGGAGGATTTCATCCTCGATGACCGAGGCGGCGACGCGCTCACGACGGACAACGGCGGCCTTCTCGTCAACGAGGGCAGCAACTCCAACTATGAAATACAGGGTCGCGATGGAGAAGAGGTCGTTGATCCAGTGATAACCGCCAATGACGCGCTCGACGTCTTGCGGCTGGCATTGGGGTTGGACGCGTCCTTCGGGGAAGCGTCGGCCGGCAACCTGGTCGCCGCCGATATCGACCAGGATGGCAAGGTCACCGCGTCTGATGCGCTGGACGTGTTGCGTGCGGCGCTCGGTCTTGAAAGCGAGAACGCCCCGCGCTGGGTGTTTTTCGGGCCCGAAGCGGAAAGGGAGGGGCTGGACCTGGACAGCGACAATGACTTTGTCGAAAGTGGCATGGAACTGGGCATGATGGAGAGCGGACAGTCTGCCGGGATGACCGGAATCTTTCTGGGCAGCATGCAGGAACATGCCTGAATCAATGCCTTGAGGTGCCCCCTGTGGGCAGGACCGATTGATTTTCTTTGGGTCGAGTGATTCACGGTTCGAAGAACGAGCAGTGAACATGTCTGATCTCTTCTGGCTGACCGACGCGCGGCTGGTGTGTCTTCGCCCCTGATTTTTGAAGTCGCACGGCAAGCCGCGCGTCTATGATGGGCGTGCGCTGAGCGGGGTTGTATCCACCAGTCGCAATGGGTTGCGGCGGCGCGATGCACCTGCGCAACACGGTCCGCACGCGACCCCGGATAACCGCAGGAAGCGATCGAGCGACAAAGGCGGCAGGAACACCAAGCTGCATTTCATCTGCGACAGCAGGGACGCCCGCTTGCTCACTTCGTCACCGCTGGACAGGTCAGCGACTACATCGGCGCACGGACGTTGCCGGGCGGCTTGCCCCGGTCTCGGCCAGCCGGTGTGCGCAGGGCTTGCGAGAGCCGCCCGGGCGCGCCAAGCATCATATCAGCGGAATGTTCTGGAATGCGTGGGACTGCCAATTCGATACCGGATTGGACCAGGCCATTCGACCGGCGGCGTCTGTCACGGTGACGCGAATCCAGTCGGAACGCTTGAACCTCTCGAGGTTCTGCCTGGTGCGGGTCATCGAATGACCGTGGACAGCCTGCGCAGCACATCCTTCGCCCTGCACGATGACAGAGACGACAGCAGATGTCTCGATCGTGATCATGCCGGATCCAAGCGCGATGCCGCGCAGTTCCGGTCCTTGCGTGGAATAGTAATCGCCGGCCTTCAGGGCGGCCAACAGCGCCTCGGGGCTGTTTTCGGGCGCGCGCACCATGACCCATCCGCCGAAATGGTCGGGTTCGGTGAAATGTGCATCATCGGTGGCACAGAGCGACAGGGCGCGCCCTTCCGACAGGAGCAGATCGGCAATCGCAGCCCCATCGGCCCGTGCGGCTCCGGTGGCACAGCCGTGGTTGTAGATCTCGACCGCATGAGCGGCGGTAATGCTGCGGGCATCCGCGAGTGTCATTCCCGACCATTGCGGATGGGGAACGGCGACGAAAGCCCCGGCGTCGCGGGCGCGTGCCGCGAGCTCTGGCCCGGTTTCTTGCCCTTCGACCGGGTGAAAGCCCGGTGCATTGCCCGGTGTGAAATCCGGCGGCAAGCCCACGGCAAGGATATGCCAGAGCTCGCCGTTCTCCATCGCGCCCGAATGCAGTTCGGCTCCAAGAAGGGTGGTGAAATCTTCTGTGCGGTAGCCGGTCGTGTCCACGATCGGGTAGTCGAAACAGCCGACGAAATGATCGGTGAGCGCAATGAAATCATAGCCCTCGGCGCGGTAACGGCGGCAAACCTCCTCGGGTTCGAGTACGCCGTCGGAGCGGGTTGAATGGGTGTGCAGATTGCCGCGCCAGAAGCGGCCCGGAAGGTTGAAGATGTCACGCATGATAGGGGTCCTGTTCAAGGGTGTCGAGCAAGGCGGGCAAGTCTGCCACCGTGTCGATGACGTGATAGGCTCCGGCGGTGCGCAGGGTATCCGTCGCCCGCGTGCGCAGCGCCGCCACCTCGGGCGCCGACAAGGCGGCCAATTCTTCCGGCGTCAGCCCCACATGATTGCCCGAAAGCGCCACACCCACGGTTACACAGCCCGCCGCCACGCCTTCGGCGATTCCCGGCTCGGTATCATCCACCTTGATGACTGCGTTGGGCGGATAGACCTGCAGGTCGATGAAGGTCTGATACATCTGCAACGGGCCGGGGCGTCCCTCGGGCAGGTCATCGGCGCAGACGCAATTGTCCGGCGCATAGCCTTGCGCCGCGGCCAGCGGAAAGACCCGTTCCATGATCGACCGGGTGTAACCGGTGGTGGACCCGATCCTGAGCCCGCGCGCGCGCAGATCCGCGACCATTTCCGCGGCGCCGGGCACAAGGGTGGCGTAATCCGCGACCACCTCTTCATTCATCGGCACGAACACTTCGTAGACGCGGTCTATGTCCGCCTCGGTCGGTGCGGCGCCATGCGCCCGCGCCCATTCGGCCGAGAGGCGCGGCGCCATCAGCATGGCCTTGATATGCGCGCGTTTGGGGGCGCCCATGGGCGCACGCGCCTCGGCAATGGTGGCGTTTATGCCAAAGCGCTTGAATGCCTCCACAAACACGCCCATCGGAGCGAATGACCCGAAATCGATCATCGTGCCGGCCCAATCGAATACAACGGCCTTGAACTTGCTCATGTGATTGCTCCTTTCTGAATTGCGGCGGGGGCTGGCTTGCAATCGCGTACGCCCATCTCGGTCATGCAGGCGGCCACGGCATCGACCACCTGTCCCATGATACGTGTGTCAACCTGACCGATATGCCCAAGGCGGAAGCTCTCGGCCCGCGTCAGTTTCCCCGGATAGATGATGAAGCCACGCCTCTTCATCGCGTCATAGAAGCGAACAAAGTCGAACGCCGGGTCGGCAGGCGCGTGAAAGGTCGTGATGATGGGCGACAGCCACTCATCGGACAGCAGCGTGGCAAAGCCAAGCCCGCGCATACCGGTGACAAGCCGGTCGCGGTTGGCGCTGTAACGAGTAGTGCGAGCGGCCACGCCTCCCTCGGCCGCATGCAGGCGCAGCGCCTCCAGGAATGCGGCAACAACATGCGTGGGCGGTGTGTAGCGCCACTGGCCCGAGCGTTCCATCTCGGCCCATTGGGCATGGGCGTCGAGTGCAAGAGAATGCGCATTGCCCCCGCTTGCCTCCAGCATATCGCGACGCGCGAGGATAAAGCCGAAACCGGGGACGCCTTCGATGCATTTGTTGGCGCTCGATACAAGCGCATCACAGGGCACCTGGGCCGTGTCGATTGGCAAACCGCCGAATGAGGACATGGCATCGACCAGAAGGCGCCGCCCGGCGCCGGCCACGGCCTGCGCGATTTCCTCCAGCGGGTTCAGGATACCGCTGGATGTTTCGCAATGGATGGCCACGACATGGGTCAGGCCCGGATCGTCTGCCAGTATCCGCGCGATCTCTGCCCCGCGCGGTGGTGCGAAATCACCCTTGTCCAGCACTTCAACACTGCGCCCCATGACCCGCAGCGCTGCGGCCGCGCGCTGCCCATACGCCCCGTTGGCCAGCACCAGTGCGCGGCCATCGCAGGGTATGAACGTGCCCAGCATGGATTCCACCACGAAAGAGCCGGAGCCCTGCATGAGCACGCAGTCAAAACCCGGATCGCCCAGCATGGCGAGAAGGCGCGTGCGTATCTCGGCGCTGATGGCGCGGAAATCGCCGTCCCAGGACCCGTGATCGCATAGCATCGCGGCTTTCACCTCGTGGGCGGTGGTCAGCGGACCCGGGGTCAAAAGGTAGGGTTCGCCCATGCGGGGCGGAGATATATGGGGCATCGCGAAAGTCTCAGCTTGTGGCTTCTGGCCGGGTGAAATCGAACTCGTCGGCAAAATGGCAGGCGACGAAATGCTCGGGCGCTATTTCACGCCACGCGGGGGCATCCTGTTTGCACGCGGTGCGCGCAAGGGGGCAGCGGGTGTGGAACCGGCAGCCCTTGGGCGCGTCCATCGGGTTGGGGATCTCGCCTGCCAGCCGGACCGGATCATAGGGGATGTCCGGATCGGCCAGCGGCACGGCGGACAAGAGCGCGTGGGTGTAGGGGTGGCGCGGGGTAAAGAACAGCGCGCGGGTGGGCGCGTATTCGACGAACTGGCCCACATACATCACGGCCACGCGGTCGCTGATCTGGGCCACCACTGACAAATCATGTGCGATGAAGAGGAAGGCCACGCCCATTTCTTCCTGCAAATCCTTGAGCAGGTTCACGATTTCGGCCTGAATGGATACATCCAGCGCAGAAACTGACTCGTCGCAGACCACGAAATCGGGGCGCGACACCAGCGCGCGGGCAATGCAGATTCGTTGGCGTTGCCCGCCTGAGAACGCATGTGGAAATCGGCGCAGATGTTCAAGGTTGAGCTTGCAACGCGCGGCGATCTCGCGCACGCGGGCGTCGATCTCGGTGCGGCGCTGCATCAGTCCGCCCGCGATCAGCGGCTCTGCGATGATGTCACGCACGGTCATCCGCGGGTTCAGGCTGGAATAGGGGTCCTGGAACACCAGGCTCATGCGCGGGCGGAAGTTGCGCAGTGCCTCGCCCGAAAGTGTATGCAGGCTGACGCGGCCTTCGGGAAACACCATTTGCAGCTTCGGACGCAGCTTTTGCAACGTCGCATCATCGGCATGGGCAAGATCCAGATCGCCCGCGTCGGTGTGATAGATCACCTCGCCCCCCGTGGGGTCTATGGCGCGCAGGATGGCGCGGCCCACGGTGGTCTTGCCCGATCCGCTTTCGCCCACGAGGCCCACTGTCTCGCCGCGTCTTATGTCGAAACTGATGCCATCGACCGCGCGCAGGGTGCGGGTGGTTGAGGTCAGGAACTTGCGCTTGGTGACGGGAAAGCCGACTTCCAGATTGCACACTTCGATCAAGGTTTCCATATTGCCCCCTTTCATGCGCTTTGTGCCTGGGCAGGTTCCGCGAGGTGACAGCGCACCATGCGGCCCTTCCCGAATACCGTGTCCCGCGGGGCGGTCACGTCGCACAGGCCCGGTTTCATCTCGGCGCAGCGGGTGTGGAACGGGCAGCCCCGGGGACGGGCCGAAGGGCTGGGAATGTCGCCCGGAACGGGGCGCAAGCGGCGCGACAGCCGATCAAGCGAAGGGATCGCCTGAAGCAATCCGCGTGTATAGGGGTGCTGAGGATCCTTGAGAACATCGCGTACCGGGCCGCGCTCGACAATCGTGCCGAGATACATGACCGCCACATCCTGTGCGATCTGCGCGATGACGCCCAGATCATGTGTGATGAAGATCATGCTCATGCCGAGATCGGATTGCAGACTGCGCATCAGGTCCAGCACCTGCGCTTGGATGGTCACGTCCAGCGCGGTCGTCGGTTCATCCGCGATCAGCAGGCGCGGGCTGGCCGACAGTGCCATGGCAATCACTGCGCGCTGGCGCATGCCGCCCGAGAGCTCGAACGCATATTGATCGACGCGCGTGGCGGGCTCGGACAGGCCGACCTTTGCCAGCATTTCCACCGCCAGTTCGCGCGCGGCGCGTCCCCTCAGGCCCTTGTGCAGGCGAATGGCCTCGATCATCTGGTTGCCGATGGTATAGACCGGGCTGAAACTGGCCATGGGTTCCTGAAAGATCATGCCGATTTCGCCACCGCGCAGGGCACGCAGGGCGCGGCTGTTGGGTGAAAGCTTCTCGACATTGATCGTGGCACCCGTCTTGTCGCGAAAGCGGATGCGGCTCTCGGGGGCCAAGGTGGCAGAGTCGGGCAACACCCGCATCAGTGCCTTGGTAGTCACGGATTTGCCTGAGCCGCTTTCGCCCACCAATCCCAGCGTGCGCCCTTCGGCCAGCGACAGGCTGACCTCTTGCACCGGCGTTATCAGCCCCTCATCGGTGCGAAAGTTAATCGACAGGTTCTCGATGGAAAGCAACATCAGCGCGCCTCCGAATAGGGGTCGGCCGCATCTCGCAGCCCGTCGCCGATGACTGTGAAGGCCAGCACCGCCACCACCACGAACCCCGCCGGGATGAACAGCCACGGGGCCTGTTCGATCACGCGGATGGATTGCGCTTGTTGCAACATCACGCCCCATGACACGGCGGGCGGGCGCAGGCCCAGACCCACAAACGAAAGCGCCGTCTCCGAAAGGATCATATAGGGAAACGAGATCACCAGATCGACTATGATGAAGCTGGTGAAGCTGGGCAGCATATGCGTGCCGATGATGCGCCCGGGGCGTGCGCCTGCCAACCGCGCGGCGGTGACATAATCCTCGCCCCTGATGGACAGAAGCTGGCTGCGGATGCGCCGTGCCAGCGTTGGCCAGCCGACCGCACCGAGAATGACCGTCATCGCGAAATAGACCTGTGTTCCGGACCATTCGCGCGGCATGGCTGCCGCCAGCCCCATATAGAGCGGGATGACGGGGATCACCCGTACCACTTCGGTCACCCGCTGAATGGCGCTGTCGGTCAAGCCGCCCGCATAGCCAGCGATGCCGCCGATCATCAAGGCCAGTCCGAACGAAATCAGTACGCCTAGCACGCCAATTGAGAGCGAGGTGCGCGTTGCGTAAAGCGTACGTGAGAATACGTCGCGCCCCAGATCATCGGTGCCCCAAAGGTGAAGTTTCTGCCCGTCCTCGAGCCCGAAAAGCCGCGTGTGGATGGGAATGACGCCGAGAAGATCGGCCGGCTTTCCCTCCACAAGGAACTGAACATAACGGCGCGTTTCCGGGTCTGGCACGGTGTGCGAACGCAGAGTGACGGGATCGCGTTCTGTCTTGTTGCCCGGTACGAAGGGGCGCAGCGAACATCCGTTATGGTCGCAGAATTTCGGGATCTGCGGCGCCCCGTACTGATAGGAGCTGTTGCGCTCGGTTGGGCTATATGGTGCGAAGAATTCCGCGAACAGCCCGATCAGGATCATCAGCCCCAGGATGGTGGCGGCGGCCATCGCGGCGCGGTGTCGGCGAAAGCGCCACCAGATCAGCGTCCACTGGCTGGCAGAGTAGTATTTTTCGCGCTTTTCGCGTTCGCTGCGCTCGGCACGGGTTTCTTGTGGCGTGTCGGTCATGGATCAGCCCTCCAGCCGGATGCGCGGGTCGAGCCAGGCCAGCAACAGGTCGGACAGGAAATTCATCACCACGATGACCACGGTCAGCATCAACAGGATCGCGCCGGCCACGTTCATGTCCAGGTCGATGAATGATTTCAGCAACAGGTCGCCCAACTCGGTCAGGCCAAGCACGGCGGCGACGATGGGCAATTCAGAGAAGATGCGGTTCACGTCGAAGCCGATGGTGGACACGACCGGGTTCACCGCCAAACGCGCGGGGTATTTCACCATCAGCCGCATTTCGGGCAGTCCGCGTGCGCGCGCTGCCGTGACCGACAGCTTGCCCAGCTCGTCTGACATGGTCGCCCGCACGGTCTGCAACTGGTAGGCAATGGCCGACCATCCCAGAACAAGCGCGGGGATCCACAGGTGTTTGACCAGATCCCAGAGCTTTGCCAGAGACCATGGCGCGTCCTTGTACTCGTCCGAGAACAACCCGCCGATGGCGCCACCGAACCAGCGGTTCGAGAAGTAGAGAAGCAAGAGCGCCAGCAGGAAATTGGGCAGCGCGAGGCCCAGGTAGGAAAAGATCGTCAACCCGTAATCCGCACCCGAGCCGCGCTTGACGGCTGCATATAGACCCACGGGAATGGCGATCAGGTAGGTCAGCAGGAGCGTGGCGACCAGCAGACCCAGCGTCAGCCACACCTTGTCGCCGATCACGTTGGTGACCGAGGTGAGGAAGGAATAGGCCTGCCCGAAATCGCCGCGCAACACGATGCCCGAAATCCAGTCCACGTAGCGCACCAGCATCGGGGCATCGAGCCCGAGGTCCACCCGGATGGCCTGAATATCGGCTGGAGTGACAGCTACGCCCGTGCCCGAGAATTTCCGGAACGCATAACGCTCGGCGTAATCGCCCGGAGGCAGTTCCATGATGAGGAACACCATCAGAGAGACCAGAAGGAGCGTCAGCGCCATGCCAAGCAGGCGGCGGATCAGGAATACGGTCATATCGACGGTTCCAGGCTCAGTGGTGCGCAGGGGCACGCGCGGTGGCGCGCCCCTGCCTTTTTGGTGCTCAGTCGGCGATGAACCACTGCTGGGGCCGGTACGGATAGGTCCAGTAGTAGTCATATGTCTTGGCCGTCAGGGCCTCGACGTTCTTGAGACTGTTGTGGTGCATGTAGGGTTCTGGAATGTCACCCACGGTGCCGATGCGGATCATCTGGTCCAGATGGATTTCCACGATCTCGGATCCGATGGCATCGGATTCCGGCGTGCCCAGAGGGATCTGGGTGAGTTCCTGGGCCAGATCCCAGAGCTTCTTGACATCCTCGGGCGGTTCCACGCCAGCCTCTCCGCCAGACGTCTTCCACTCATCCCAGGCGATGCCTGGACCTGGGTTGAAGAAATCGCCGAAGGGCGGGAAGGCGGAGCGCGGGTCCTGGCTGAAGGCCGGGGCCGAGACGCCGTCATTCTTCCAGGTCAGGATGTCGGCCTCATTTGCATTGGCAGCTGCGCGATATTCGTCCGAGGACACTTCGCGCAGGTCCACCCGCACCCCGACCTCGGCCCAGTAATCGCGCACCAGCTCGTGCAGCTGAACGGGGCCGCCCTGGCTGGCATAGGTCAGGCGCAGCACGAAGGGGCGGCCATCGGGCAGAAGACGCACACCGTCGCTGCCCATTTCAAGGCCCATCTCGTCCAGAAGCGCGTTGGCCCGGTCCACATCATATTGGGTGTTGCGTGTAATCTGCTCCTCGGTCACGAAATCCACGGTAACGGGTTCCACCGGCAGCGCATTGGCCGGGCGGCCCTGCCCGAGGAAGACGGTCTCGTTCATTTCGTCGCGATCCATGGCCAGTGACATCGCCACCGAGAACCGCGCATCGCCAAAGACCTCGCGCAGGACCGGGTTGCTGTGCCCGCGGTTGAATGCGTAATAGGTCATCGAGCCGGGCGCCGGGGCCAGTCCAACCGTGATGTTCGACGACTCTTCGTTTTCCTTGAGCACCGGGAAGTCGTCTAGGAATACCGACTGCTGTTTCCAGTGCACTTGCCCGTCCAGCATGCGAAGCATGTTGACCTCGCGTTCCGGCGCATAGGTTTCCGCGATTTCGTTGATATAGGGCAACTGGTTCCCCGCCGTGTCCACCATGTGAAAATATGGGTTGGCGACGAGGCGGCGGCCTTGCGAATTGTCATCGATCACGATGTGGGATTCGAGCGTCGGTCGCGTGGCGCGGCCAATCGCATCGAGTTTGCTGGCATCGCGCAGCATAGGCGTGGGAATATCGGTCCAGTCGGACGGGCCGTAGAAGAAGTTGACGGCTTCACCTTCGGACTCGAACCCGAGTTCAGCACGGCGGGCCGCCGCGTCTGGATTGTGTTTGTCCATGAACTGGCCAAGGAAATGCTTGGGCTGGAAGGGCTGGCCGTAATCCACGGCGAAACGGTTCAGCAAGCCCGGCACCGGCACGGGGAAGCCGAACTTGACGGTGGCCGCGTCCACGGCCTCGACCGTGGCGGGCTCACCGGAGAACAACCAGCGGCCGGGGGTCGATTCATAGATCTCGGGGTTCAGGATCAGGTCTTCGTACCAGAAGACGATGTCGTCTGCCGTGAAGGCTTCGCCATCCGACCATTTGTGACCCTCGCGCAGGCGAAAAGTCAGTTCGGTGAAATCATCGTTCCATTCCCATGCGCGCGCAATGTTGGGTACGATGGTTTGCAGATCATCTGAATAGCGCACAAGATTCACATGGCGCACGGACAACAGGTCGGACGTGCCCGCTTCGGTCGCGCGCGACGTTCCTTTCAGCGTGCCACCATGCGTGCCGATGGCATTGTAGGGCGCAACGACCAGTGGCTCGGCGGGCAGTCGCTCGGCGAGCGGGGGCAGGTCGGGGTTGCCCTGAATTCGGGCATTGAGATCCGTGATCTGCGGGTTCTCGGAAAATCCGAGGGTGCAGTTTGCGGCCTGCTGGAATTCGGCAAGCTCGAACTGCTGCGGGAAGGCGGGGGTCAGACCGCCCATATCGGCGGCAGTGACGGCGGGACAATCATTGGCAACTGCTGCGGTCGCGCCAAGCAAAAGCGCGCTCGCGCTGCCGAGTAGGGAGATTTTGAGGGAACGTGTCATGGCAGACTCCTGTGTCATGTGACGCAAGAAGCGCTGACACGGAATCATGATGGTTTTGTAACGCGCAACGGAAACATAGCCTTTGGCTATGAATTGTGGAACTTCACGAGCCTGTCACATGACTTCTCAGCCGCGTTGACAGCTCAAACAACGCATTGATTGCGGACAACTCTCGGGCCTCCGACAGGCAGACCAGGTAATGCCCAACCGTCAGCTCTTTCCCGCGCGCGCTTGCGACGGGGACGGCGCGCATTCCCGAGGCCTCTGTGATCTCGCCTTCCATCACGACGCCAACGCCGATACCGGCCTCGACAGCCGCGCGCAGCGATTCCCAGGACCCCAGATCAAGCACGGTATTGAGCACAACCCCTTCGCGCACGGCCATGGCCTCCAATGCACGGCGTGTGCCGGAGCTTGCCTCGCGCTGGATCACGGGCCATTTCGACAGTTCGCGAAGATTGATGCTCTGCTCGCCTTCCAGCGGATGGCCGGACCCTATCATCAATACCAGGCGTTCGCGGCGCAGTTCCAGCATGTCCAGATCGGCTTCGGCGCCGGGCAGGGTGACAAATGCCGCATCGAGCGTTCCGCTGCGCAAGTGGTCGAGCAGGTCGAAAGAAGCCATGCAGCGCGCTTCGATCTTGATGCCGCGAAACGAATCCATGAAGCCGCCCAGCACATGCATCACGAACTGGTGGGTCGAATAACCGACACGCAACCTGCCCTCGCGCAGGCCGCGCAGGCCCTCCAGTTCGGCGTCGACCTCCTGCGCCAGCGCAAGCAGGGTGCGAATGCGTGGTAGAAGATTGTCACAGAGTTCGGTCGAACGAAGCTGATGACCCTGGCGTTCGAACAGGCGATGGCCATAGCGATTTTCGATGGTGCTGATATGCTTGCTCACGGACGGTTGAGTGATCGCGAGTTCCTTCGCCGTGGTATTGATCCGCCGGGTCCTTGCCAGTGTCTCAATAACGCGCAATTGCGCAAGTGAAAGCTTGTGTTGCACGAAGCACCTCGCTGCTTCAATCGAACCGGGCGCCGACAGCATGAAGCTTTTAAAGGCTAACTGCATCTCGCCAAGGGGTGTCAATGCCGCGGGCTATCCAACCGCTGAAGCGTTCCACAAAAAGCGTGGTTCATGGCTTTTCGCGGAACGCTCCGGATGCGTTGCATGGTTTCATCCGGGGTGTCCGCTTGAACCTTGCCGCGGGTCCAGATGGCAGTCGGCGTCAGAATGTCTGATCAGCCAGTCCTGCAAGGTGCCATCCGTGGTCAGGGTTTCAACGCAACGCGGCCGTCATCGGTCAGCACCCAGGCCCGCGCCCCCTCGATGGCGGCGGCGGTGAGCGGACGGCCCCAGCCAGCGCCACTGTCGAGGTTGATGCGGTTGCCATAGTGGCGCGGCAGTTTCTGCGCTGTGTGACCATGAATCACCAGCCAGTCGAAGGGTTCTGAATACGACAGGAAGGGCTCTCTCATCCAGATCAGGTCATCCATGGATTGCGCCTCAAGGGGCACACCGGGCTGAATACCGGCGTGCACAAAGAGATGCGGACCACGCTCGAGATAGAACGGGCGGGCTGCGAGAAAGTCCTTGTGTTCGCGGGGCACGGCTTGCTGTGCGGCTTTCTGCAGGCGTCTGGCCGGCATCGCCGGGTCAAGCCCGTAGGAAGCCAAGGTTTCGACGCCGCCCAATCGCTCGTCAAGCCAGTCGAGACCGGAACGAACCATGGGGTTCTCCAATGCGCCTGTTTCGAGAAAGTCGAGGAACATCCGGTCATGGTTGCCCATGAGCACGGTCCAGTTGCGGCCCCGCTCGATACCCGAGATGAGCGTGTCGAGCACCGCGCGACTGTCGGGACCGCGATCGACCAGATCCCCGAGCATGACGACGGGGGACGTCGTGCCGCCATCGGCCTCGATCCGGGTGAGAGCGTCCAGCAACATCTCGTGCTGGCCGTGGATGTCGCCGATGGCGTAGATCGTTTCGGTCATTCTGCAATGCTTTCGGGCAGTGGCTTTTCCCCTTCATTGAGTGGCAGAAGCAAATTCGCAACCTTGTTTCTGAGCCAGCGGTGGGCCGGGTTGTGGGTTGCGCGCCGGTGCCAGACCATGGTGATGAGTGGCGCGGGGACCTCCATTGGTGGGGTGAAAAGGTCGAGCCCGACACGCGGGGCCACATGGCGGGCCAGTTGCCCGGGCAGTAGGGCAACAAGATCACTTTCGGCGACGGCGTGGTAGACGCCGGCAAAGGTGGGCAACGTGATCAGCACGTGGCGCTTGCGCCCCAGCCGCGCCAGCGCGGCGTCGCCCATCGCCGCTGTTTTCCCCTCGGGCGAGAAGAGAACATGTTCGAGGTCGCAATAAAGGTCGAGCGGAACGGTATCGCCCGGACTGAGCCCGGCAAGGGCAAGCCGGGGATGATTGCGCCGGGCGATGAGGGCAAAGGTCGAATGGAAAACCGGCATTTCCTTGGCCCAGTTCGGCAGGGCGGTTTGTGGCAGAAGCGCGAGATCGACGTGATAGCGTTCAAGCGTGTCGACGTAATTGTCGGGCACCAGATCGACCAGCATCACGCGCATGCGCGGCGCGTTGATCCGCAAATCGGTGGCCAGTTGCGGCATCAGCATGTCGGAGAAGAAATCCGCGCCCGAAATGCGAAATTCCTGTGTGGCCTGTGACGGGTCGAACTGTCCGGGGCCGCTGAGCAGATACTCGGTATCTTCAAGCAGGCGGCCGAGCGGGATGTGCAATCCGGCGGCATAATCCGTGGGTTCGAGGCCGCGTCCGTGGCGCACGAAAAGCGGGTCGCCGAGCGCATGTCGCAAACGACCGAGCGCGGCGGAAACGGCGGACTGGCTGAGCCCGAGCTTCTGAGCCGCGGTAACAGTCGAGCGTTCTGTCAGGAGTGCATCAAGCACCCGGAGCAGGTTGAGATCGAAGGATCGGAAATTCATGACGTTGATATGTATCATAATATCAATTTGTTTCACAGGGATTCAAGAATCTGGCACATTCGAGCGTGCCGCGGCTTTCGACTCATGGAATTGCAGTAGGAGGAGGCCATGAACCTTTCGGATAAAGGTCACGATTGTGTCGAGTGGTTGGGAACAAGCTATTGCCGGATGCTCAGCTCAGAAGACACCGGTGGCACGATGAGCATCGTCGATTCGGTCGGACCGCCCGATAGCGGACCGCCATGTCATGTTCACCGCGATGCGAATGAAACATTCGTCATGCTGTCCGGCGAGGCCGAGTTCTGGATGGCGGGCGAAACGGTTGTCAAACAGGCCGGTCAGAGCATTTTCGTGCCACGTGGCATCGAGCACACGTTTCGCGTGATCGGCGACAAGCCGAGTCGTCATCTGGTGATCCTGACCCCCGGAGGGTTTGAGGGGTTCTTTTACGAGATGGCGTCGCGGTCGCTACGAATTCCCGAAGACATGGAGGCCGTGACCGAGGCCGCGCAGCGGTATCACCTTGAGTTCACCGGCCCGCCGCTCGCAGCCATGCAATAAAAAAGGGAGGGACATATCATGAAAGGTGTTGCGCTTTGGTTCTTTGCCACCGGCACGGTGGCGGTCACGCTGGGCATGCTCTGGGGCATCCAGATGTCGGCCACCGGCAATCACACGCTTTCGGGGGCGCATGCCCATCTCAATCTTGTGGGGTGGGCGACGATGGCGCTGGTCGGGCTCTATTATCACGCGACGCCCGCGGCTGCGGAGACGATGCTGGCCCGGGTTCATTACGCCGTGTCGCTTGCCGGTCTGGTGATATTGATTCCGGGTATCGTTCAGGCGCTGCGCCAGACCGGCGAAACGCTGGCCAAGATCGGATCGTTCCTGACGCTGATCGCGATGCTGATCTTTCTCGTGACAGTGGCGATGCACGCGCGAAAGCCGGCCTGAGCATCCGCCGGGAGAACGAAACATGCCGCCGCACCAGTGGCGCGGCGGCATTGCATTTCCGGCCCGGAATCAGGTGACGTCGAATTCGAGCGGCTGGACCTGCTGGAACAGCCCTGTCGCCTTGAGCTTGTCGAGCACGGCGGTTTCGACCGGGCTGTCGACATAGAGCAGCGCGATGGCCTCGCCCCCCGATGAAGAACGGCCAAGGGTGAAATTGGCGATGTTCACGCCCGCCTCGCCCATGGTGACGCCCAGCGTGCCGATGATGCCGGGCACGTCCTCGTTGGTGGTATAGATCATGTGGGCGCCGATCTCGGCGTCGATGTTGATGCCCTTGATCTGGATGAAGCGCGGCTTGCCATCCGAGAACACGGTGCCGCCGATCGAGCGTTCGCGCTTGTCGGTGACGACGGTGACCTTGATATACCCTTCGAAGGCGCCGGACTTGTCCTGGTTGGTGGTGCTGATCCTGATGCCGCGCTCCTTGGCGATGACCGGGGCGGAAACCATGTTTACATCCGGGTTCACCGATTTCATGATGCCCGAGACCACGGCACAGTTGAGCGCCTCGAGGTTCATCTTGCTGGCCACGCCGTCATAAAGGATGTTGATCGCCTTGATCGGCTCGTCCGTCAGCTGCCCGATGAACGATCCGAGGTGATCCGAGAGCTTGATCCAGGGGCCCATGACCTTGGCCTCTTCGGCCGTGACCGAGGGCATGTTGAGCGCGTTCTCGACCGCGCCGGTGAGCAGGTAGTTCGACATCTGCTCTGCCACCTGCAGGGCGACGTTTTCCTGCGCCTCGGTCGTGGCGGCGCCCAGATGCGGGGTGCAGACCACGCCGGGCAGGCCGAAAAGCGGGTTCTCGGTGGCGGGCTCGACGCTGAACACGTCGAAGGCGGCGCCGGCGACATGACCGGACTTGATCAACTCCGCCAGCGCCTCTTCATCGACGAGGCCACCACGGGCGCAGTTGATGATGCGCACACCCTTCTTCGTCTTGGAAAGGTTTTCGGCAGAAAGGACGTTGCGGGTCTGATCGGTGAGCGGCACATGCAGCGTGATGAAATCGGCGCGCGCCAGCAGATCGTCAAGTTCGACCTTTTCGACGCCCATCTTGGTCGCCTTTTCCTCGCTCAGGAAGGGATCGTAGGCGATAACCTTCATCCTGAGCCCCCGAGCACGGTCGCAGACGATCGAGCCGATATTGCCCGCGCCGATCACCCCCAGCGTCTTGGCGGTGAGTTCCACCCCCATGAAGCGCGACTTTTCCCATTTCCCGGCATGGGTCGAGGCGCTGGCCTCGGGGATCTGCCGCGCGCAGGCGAACATCAGGGCGATGGCATGTTCGGCGGTGGTGATGGTGTTGCCGAAGGGCGTGTTCATCACGATCACGCCCTTTTTCGAGGCCGCCACCTTGTCCACGTTGTCGGTGCCGATCCCGGCGCGGCCGACCACCTTGAGCCTGTCGGCCCGTTCGAGGATCTTCTCGGTGACCTTGGTGGCCGACCGGATGGCAAGGCCGTCATAATCGCCGATGATTTCGGCCAGTTTGTCCTTGTCCTTGCCGACATCGGGCATGAAATCTACATCGATGCCGCGATCGCGAAAGATCTGGACGGCAGTTTCGGAAAGCTTGTCGGATACGAGTACCTTGGAGGCCATGTGTCTGGTCCTTTGATATGAGGGATGAAACGGGGCCGCGTGCAGGGTCCCGGATTCACGCAGGAAATTCGATCAGGAATGCGCGGCGATCTCGGTCTCGAAGGCCCATTCGATCCAGGGCATGAGTGCCCGGACATCCGCCGTTTCCACCGTGCCGCCACACCAGATGCGCAGGCCCGGGGGTGCGTCGCGATAGGCGCCGATGTCATAGGCCACGCCTTCACCCTCAAGCCGCTTGGCGACCGCCCTGGCAAAGCCCGCACCATCCTTGATGCGCGGATCGGTGAACTTGAGACAGACGCTGGTGTTCGAGAGTGTGGCCGGATCACGTGGCAAAACGTCGATCCAGTCACGCATCTCGACGAAATCCACCACCGCCTTGGTGTTGGCGTCGGCGCGGGCGATCAGGCCCTTGAGCCCGCCCACCGAACGCGCCCAGTCGAGGGCGACGAGGTAATCCTCGACCGCGAGCATGGAGGGCGTGTTGATCGTTTCGCCAACGAAGATGCCCTCGTTGAGGCTGCCACCCTTGGTCAGGCGGAAGATCTTGGGCAGGGGCCAGGGCGGTGAGTAGCTTTCCAGCCGCTCGACCGCTCGGGGGCTGAGGATCAACATGCCATGCGCCGCTTCGCCACCCAGCACCTTCTGCCAGCTGAACGTGGTCACGTCGAGCTTGTCCCAGGGAAGGCTCTGCGCAAAGGCCGCCGAGGTGGCGTCGCAGATGGTGAGCCCTTCGCGGTCATCCGCGATCCACTCGCCATCCGGCACGCGCACGCCCGAGGTGGTGCCGTTCCAGGTGAACACCACGTCATTGGCGAAATCGACCGAGGCCAGGTCGACGATCTCGCCGTAATCGGCGGTTTTCACGGTGGCGTCGAGTTTCAATTGCTTGGCGACATCCGTGACCCAGCCCGCACCGAAAGATTCCCAGGCGAGCATTTCCACGCCACGCGCGCCGAGCATCGACCACATCGCCATTTCCACCGCCCCGGTGTCCGAGGCAGGCACGATGCCGATGCGATAATCGTCAGGGATGCCGAGGATTTCGCGTGTGCCGTCGATCGCGGATTTGAGTTTCGCCTTGCCCACCGCGGCGCGGTGCGAGCGACCCAAGGGCGCATCGGCGAGTTTGGCAAGTTCGAATATGGGGGGTTTGGCACAGGGGCCAGAAGAAAAACGCGGATTTTCCGGCCGCGTCGCCGGTGCATCAATAGCCATGTAGCTACCCTTCCAGATAAGCGCCCCTCGTTGGGGAGGGGTGTCCCACGGACGGGGATACGGGCGATACGGGGCTTTCGCAAGCCTTGATTTGTCGCTAAGAGCCGCCAAAGTGCCGCAGCGCGGCGCAAACTGGCCCAGATCGGAAATGTCGCCCATGCATGCCGTCACGCTTCTGACCTCTCCCGAGTCACCGACACTCGACCTGGCCCTGGTCGATTCGCTGCGCAACGCCTGGGGCGGGGGGCGCGCGCGCTGGCTGGCTCCGGACGAAGCGGCGGAATTTGCGGTGCCCGAGCGGCCCGGGAACCTGTGGGAGGTCTGGGCCGATCTCCAGGGGATGGGCGTTGACCTCGTGGTGCAACCCGAGGAAGGGCGTCGCAAGCGGATGCTTCTGGCCGACATGGACAGCACGATGATCCGGCAGGAATGCATCGACGAGCTGGCCGACGCAGCGGGGGTGGGCGACTACGTGAAGGAGATCACCGCGCGGGCGATGAATGGCGAGCTGGATTTCGAGGGCGCGCTGACCGAGCGGGTGGCGCTGTTGAAGGGGCTGGATGCGGGCGTGATCGACACGGTGCTGCGCGAGCGGATCGAGCTGATGCCGGGGGGGCGGGCTCTGGTTGCGACGATGCGCGCAAATGGCGCCTACGCGGCGCTGGTTTCGGGTGGGTTCACGGCGTTCACCGCCCGAGTGGCGTCCGAGCTTGGCTTTGACGAAAACCGGGCCAACACGCTTTTGATCGAGGATGGTCGCCTGACCGGGGCGGTGGCACCGCCGATTCTGGGGCGCGAGGCCAAGGTGCGGGCGCTGGGGGAAATCAGCGCACGGCTGGGGATTTCCGAGGCGGACGTGATGGCGGTGGGCGACGGTGCCAACGATCTCGGGATGCTGAGCCGGGCCGGGGCGGGGGTGGCGCTGCACGCGAAACCCTCGGTGGCGGCGCAATGCGACATCCGGGTCAATTTCGGCGATCTGACCGCGCTGCTTTACGTGCAGGGCTATGCGAGAGCCGATTTCCTGCACTGAGTTGCAGGATTCCAGGCGGCGATCCCGACGTGTCGTCACCTCTGGGTCTTTCGATGCATTCTGCGAAAGCCGTTGTATGTAAAAGAAATCTCAGGCAAACTCACCGCGCCTGAACCGGCTGCAAACCCTGGGGGGATTTTGCAGGGGGCCTTTGGTGGCTGAGGTCGAGATTTTCGTCACGGGTGACCAGATCGGAACGTTTTCCGGCGTTTCGACCAGTGGCAACAACAACGGCACGAAGGTCACGCTTTCGGGCGTGCAGTCGCTTGGTAGCGAAACGGACGTGTTCCGCATCGTCGTACGACAGGTCAACGAGGGCGACACGCTGTTCTCGAACGGACAGATTGTGGACATCTATGACGGTCCGACGAGCGATCCGTCCGATCCGCCGATCTATTCCAATCTCAACCCGCAGCACGATCAGTTCCAGGGGCGGGCGTCGTCGGCGGATCACCAGATCTTCACCAGCCCGGAAAACATCGTCTTTGATGTGAATGGCGTGTCCGAGGGCACCATGCAATACGGGCCGGGAGCCGACCCGCCCCGGACCGAGCAGCTTTCCTTTGAGACATTGGAGCCTGATCCACCGGAATTTCCCTGCTTCGTGGCCGGAACCTTGGTCGAAACTGCCCGCGGGCCGCGTCCGGTCGAGAGGATTTGCGTGGGGGACCTGGTAAAGACACTGGATCACGGATTGCAGCCGGTCCGTTGGGTGGGCCGCAAGGAGGTTCCAGGCGACGGGGCGATGGCGCCGATCCTGATTCGCGCCGGGGCGCTGGGCAACAGTCGGGATCTGTGGGTGTCGCCGCAGCACCGGATGCTGCTGGGTGACTGGCGAACCGAGCTTTTCTTCGGACAAGGTCAGGTGCTGGTGGCGGCGGCGCACCTGGTCAATGGAGGCGCGATCCGACAGGTTGACCGACCGCGGGTCTGCTATGTGCACCTGGCCTTTGACCGGCACGAGGTGATCTGGGCCGAGGGTGTTGCGAGCGAGAGCCTCTATCTGGGTGCAGAAGCGATTGCGACCCTGGGAAAGGCGGCACAGGCCGAGATCAGGGCTTTGTTTGGCGATGAGCCGATGCAGACCCGGCACGAGCCCTTGACCGCACGACATTGCCTTCGCCGATGGGAAGGCGCGCTGGTGGCCTGCGCCTGAACGTCAGGTTGCAAGCGCCCGGGATACGGCGCGACGGAACATGTCTTCGACCGGTGCCTGGCTGGCGCCGGCGCGGGTCATCAGGCCGACGGGACCCTGGGTGATCGCGGTATCGAAGGGCAGGCGGATGAGATGGCCGTCGGCGATCTCATTGGTGACGACCCCGGCTGAGATGATCCAGACGCAATCGCTCTGTCGCGTGTGAACGCGGCCAAAGGCACCCGAAACGGTTTCGATCCGGCGTGGCAGGTCGCCGACCCCGTTCTCGGCGAGGTAGCGGTCAACGAGCGGCCGGATGGCCGATCCGGCGGAGGGGTAGATCACCGGGTAATCGGCAATGCGGTGCAGGTCGGGCCTGTCGGAAAGCGGGTGGTTCGCGCGCACGACAAAGGCCACCTCTTCTGCGTAGAGCTGGGTAAAGGACAGGCCCTGCATCATCTCGGGTGGGCCAAGGCGGCCGATGACGAGATCGAGCTCACCAAGGCGCAACCGGTCGGTCAGGTATCCATGCGGGCCGTCGATGATTTCGAGCACCGCCTGAGGGGCGAGCTTGGCAAAGGCGCGGGCCACCGGTGGCATGAGCCATGCGGCGATGGAAGGCAGCGCGCCGACGCGCAGGCGCGTACGGGCGGATTGGCCGATATCGTCCACCTCGTTGAGGCCCTGTTGCAACGCGGCAAGCGAGGCCCGGGCAAAATGCAGGAAAACCTCGCCCTGCGGCGTCAGCGCCACACCCGCACGCGAGCGGGTGAGAAGCGGTGCGGCAAGGATGTCCTCGAGTTCCTTCAATGTCCTGGAAATCGCCGGCTGGGTGAGGTGCAAGGTTTCGGCTGCGCGTTTCAGGCTGCCTTGGCGGGCGATTTCCGTGAAGCACTGGACATGGCGGAACTTGATGCGGCGGTCGATCATTTGCTTTCCAGTTTTGGCAATTAAACCTGCAATAAGGTCATTTTACTTTGCGGAAAAGGCAATCCATGATCGGCGCAAGGGAGGACGACCCATGCGGACACAGGTTGCGATCATTGGGGGCGGGCCGTCGGGCCTGCTCTTGAGCCAGCTTTTGCACAAGCGCGGCATCGACAGCGTGGTGCTGGAGCGCAATACGAAGGACCATGTTCTGAGCCGGATCCGGGCGGGTGTGCTCGAGGTGGGATTGGTGAACCTCATGCGCGAGGCAGGGGTGGCGGCGCGGATGGACAGCGAGTGCTTTATCCACGACGGCACGGTGATTTCGCGCGACAACGAACAGTTCGGGATCAATTTCAAGGCGCTGACCGGGCGCCACGTGGTTGTCTATGGCCAGACCGAGGTGACCCGCGATCTTTACGATGCGCGCGAGGCGGCGGGTGGCAAGATCGTCTTTGAGGTCGAGGGGGTCGAGATACACGGGGCGGATGGTGACGCGCCATACGTCACCTGCATGAAGGACGGGGCCGAGCAGCGGATCGATTGCGATTTCGTGGCCGGGTGCGACGGGTTCCATGGGGTCAGTCGTCAGGCCATTCCGCTTGCCGTTCGGCACGAGTTCGAGAAGGTCTATCCCTTCGGTTGGCTGGGCGTCTTGAGCGAGACGCCGCCGGTGAATGAAGAATTGATCTATGCCAGTTCCGAGCGGGGCTTTGCGCTTTGCTCGATGCGCAATGAGAACCTGAGCCGCTATTACATCCAGTGTTCGTTGAGTGACAGCCCCGAGGACTGGAGTGATGCGGCCTTCTGGGACGAGTTGAAGCGGCGCATACCGGAGGAGGCGGCGGAAAAGCTCATCACCGGACCCAGCATCGAGAAATCCATCGCGCCGCTGCGATCCTTTGTCACCGAGCCGATGCGCTGGGGGCGGCTTTTCCTGGCCGGGGACGCGGCGCATATCGTGCCGCCCACAGGCGCCAAGGGGTTGAACACCGCGGCATCGGATATCCACTATCTCTATCACGCGCTGGCGCAGCATTATATCGACCGCGACGACGAGGGGATCGAGCGCTATTCCGAACGGGCGCTGGCGCGGATCTGGAAGGCCGAGCGGTTCAGCTGGTGGATGACCACGCTCTTGCACCGCTTCCCCGATCAAAGTGATTTCGACCGGCGCATCCAGGCCGCCGAGGTGGCGTTTCTGCGCGACAACCGCGCGGCGCAAACGGTGCTGGCCGAAAACTATGTCGGCCTGCCATACTGAGCCGCGGGAGAGAGTGCATGTCGGAGCGATATGAAAAGGGAATGAAGGTGCGCCGGCGAATCCTGGGGGATGCGCATGTGGACAGGGCCGAGGCGAGAAAGAGCGATTTCGAGGCACCGTTCCAGGAGATGATCACCGAAACGGCCTGGGGTCATGTCTGGGCCAGCGACGGGATTTCCGAGCGGGAGCGCTCGATGATCACGCTGGCGCTTTTGGCGGCGCTGGGGAATTTCGACGAGATCCCGATGCATATCCGCGCCACCACGCGCACCGGGGCCAGCAAGCGCGACGTGCTGGAGGCGTTCCAGCATGTGGCGGTCTATGCCGGGGTGCCGCGCGCCAATCACGCGCTGAAACTGGCGCGCGAGACCTTTGACGAGATGGAACGCGAGGGCGGGGCATGACCCCGAGGAGAGGAGACCGATATGAAACCCGGCGAGTTTTACCAGAGAGACCGGCGCTGGCATCCGCCCGCGCTTGACCGCGATTACAAGACGAGCGTCACCCGCTCGCCGCAATATGCGGCTATCAGTCTTGAAAACTCATTGAGCGAGATCACCGGGCCGGTGTTCGGGCATAACGACATCGACCCGAAGGATAACGACCTGATCCTGAATTACGCCAAACCCGGCGAAAGCCCGATCGGCGAGCGGATCATCGTGCATGGGCGGGTGTTGGATGAAAACGCGCGGCCGGTGCCAAACACGCTGGTCGAGATATGGCAGGCCAATGCGGGCGGGCGGTATCGCCACAAGAAGGATACCTATCTTGCCCCCATCGACCCGAATTTCGGCGGCTGCGGGCGGGTTCTGAGCGATGAGAACGGCTATTACTTCTTTCGCACGGTGAAACCCGGGGCCTATCCGTGGCGCAACTGGGTGAATGACTGGCGCCCGGCGCATATCCACCTGTCGGTGTTCGGAAGCGGGTTCGCGCAGCGGCTGATCACGCAGATGTATTTCGAGGGCGATCCGCTGATCGAGACCTGTCCGATCGTCAACACGATCAAGGACAAGGCGGCCATCGGGCAGCTTGTCGCGCCACTGGACCGGAACGCGACCATCCCGCTCGATTCCATTGCCTACAAGTTCGACATCGTGTTGCGTGGGCGGCGCTCGACCCTGTTCGAGAACCGGCTGGAGGGGAATTGATGCAGAAGCTTGATTACCTCAAGGAAACGCCCAGCCAGACGGCGGGGCCTTACGTGCATATCGGGTTGGCGCCGGGGGCGGCGGGGTTCGACATCTACGAGCGCGAGCTGGGCTGGGACGTTGCCGGGCCGAATGCGCGGGGCGAGCGTATCCGGGTCGAGGGCGTCGTGATCGACGGCACCGGCAGCCCGATCAAGGATGTAATGCTTGAGGTGTGGCAGGCCAATGCCGACGGAGTTTATGCCCATCCCGAGCATCCGGGCGAGGTGGAAGAGGGATTTCGCGGCTGGGGCCGGGTGATCACCGATTTCGATACTGGCGAATGGGGCTTCGACACCGTGAAACCCGGGCCGGTGCCGGGGCGAAATGGCACGATGATGGCGCCGCATATCAACCTGTGGATCGTGGCACGGGGGATCAACCTTGGCCTCAACACGCGGGTCTATTTCAGCGACGAGACCAAGGCCAACACGAATGACCCGGTGCTGAACCTGATCGAGTGGGAGCGGCGGCGACAAACCCTGATCGCACATCGCAGCGAGCAGGATGGACAGGCGGTCTATCGCTTCGATATCAAGGTGCAGGGCGAAGACGAGACTGTCTTTTTCGACATCTGAGGCACAAGGAGCGTTTCATGACCAAACCCTGCATCATCTGCGTGGCAATCACCGGCAGCGTGCCGCAAAAGGCCGACAACCCGGCGGTGCCGATCACGATAGACGAGCAGGTCGAAAGCACCCATGCGGCGTTCGAGGCGGGGGCGAGCATAGCGCATTGTCATGTGAGGATGGAGGATGGCACGCCGACCTCAGACCCGGAGCGCTTTGCGAGGCTCAAGGAAGGGCTGGAAAAACATTGCCCCGGCATGATCATTCAGTTTTCGACAGGAGGGCGGTCGGGCGCGGGGGCCGAACGGGGCGGAATGCTGCCGCTGCGCCCGGACATGGCGAGCCTCACCGTTGGATCGAACAATTTCCCGACGCGGGTTTACGAGAATCCGCCGGACCTGGTGGCATGGCTGGCCAGCGAGATGACGAAATACGACATCACCCCCGAGATCGAGGCCTTCGACCTGAGCCATATCCATCAAGCGGTGATGATGAAGCATGCGGGGCTGCTGCCCGGCAAGCTTTACGTGCAGTTCGTGATGGGCGTGAAGAACGCGATGCCCGCCGACAAGGACGTGTTCGATTACTACGTGCGAACGATGGAGCGGCTGGCGCCCGAGGCGGAATGGTGCGCCGCCGGAATCGGGCGGCACCAGATCGAGGTGAACGAATGGTGCATCGCCGCGGGTGGCCATACGCGCACGGGGCTTGAGGACAACATCCGGCTGGACCGCGCGCACCTGGCGCCGTCGAACGCGGCGCTGGTCGAACGTGCGGTGGCACTGTGCGAGAAATACGAGCGCCCGGTGGCCAGCGTGGCCCAGGCGCGCGAGATTCTCGGCCTGCGCGCGGCCTGACGCGGCGAGATTCGCCCCTTGCGACTCATGAGGCGATGACGGTTTCCTCGCGCGGTGCGGGCAGGGTGCACAGGTCGCTGCCGCTGAGCAGGGATGTGACGACATGGCCCGACTCGGTGTCGCGGATGGCATAGCCATAGCCGCGCAGGCGGAATTTCCATTCGCGTTCCGACAGTGACATGCCGCGCTCGCGCAGAACGATGTCGCAGATTTCGGCGGTCAAGGCGGCGTCGATATGATCGTGTTTCATGACTTGTTACCTCGTTTCAAATCTATTGTTGATGAAACGAGGATGATCACGGTTTGTGGCGTTGGTTTGTCCTGAATTGGGAAATTCAGCGGGCGGCGCGCAACGATCAGCGCAGGAGACTGAGCGCCAACCCGCCAAGCGCGGCAATGAGGACAACCCCCCATGGCGGCATCTTCCATACGGTCAGGAGCACCAACGAGACCAATGCCAGCGTGAACTCGCGCAGATCGCCGATGGCGCTGGTGAAGAGCGGCGAATAGAGGGCGGCCCCCAGGATGCCGACTACCGCGGCGTTCGCGCCCTGCATCAGCGATTGTGCGAAGGCGAGGGTGCGGAACCTGTCCCAGAAGGGCAGAACCCCTACGAGGATCAGGAAACCGGGCAGAAAGAGCGCCACCAACGCAAGCGCGGCCCCCGCAACACCGTTCGGGGCCGGTTCCAGAACCGCGCCGAGATAGGCGGCAAAGGTGAAAAGCGGCCCCGGCACCGCCTGCGCCGCGCCATATCCGGCAAGGAAATCGTCAGCACTGGCCCAGCCAGTTCGCACGGTTTCACTCTCAAGAAGCGGCAGCACGACATGCCCGCCACCAAAGACCAGCGCACCCGAGCGATAGAAAGCGTCGATCACGGCAACGGGCTGGGCCGCGCCCGCCAACAGGGGCAGCACGATGAGAAGGCCCGCGAAGGCGAGCAGAGCGGCAATCGCCTGCCCGCGCGTCACGGGTGTCGCGACATGGCTGCTCCTCGCGTCACCCGTGCCACGCCCGAGGATGAGCCCGACAACCGCGCCCAGCACGATCGCGCCGACCATGCCGATGGCGCCGGGCATAAAGGCAAGGACGGCCACGGCCGCCACCGCGATGGTGGCGCGTTCGCGGTCGGGGCAGAGCGATTTCGCCATGCCCCAGACCGCCTGTGCCACGATGGCCACGGCGACGATCTTGAGCCCGTTGAGCACGCCCGTCCCGGCAGGGCCTTCGATCGCGCCCGCGCTAAGGGCAAAGGCCAGCAGGATCAGCGCCGACGGCAGGGTAAAGGCGAAAAAGGCGGCCAGCGCGCCCAACCACCCGGCGCGCATCATGCCAAGTGCGAAACCCACCTGGCTCGATGCCGGGCCGGGCAGGAACTGGCAGAGCGCCACGAGATCGGCATAGGCGCTGTCAGAGAGCCAGCGCCGCCGCGTGACCAGCTCATCCCGGAAATAGCCCAGATGCGCGATCGGCCCGCCAAAGGACGTGAGGCCCAGTTTGAGAAATGCGACGAAGACCTCACCGGCTGTGCCTTCGCGCATGACCTCAAATCCCGGCCTCGGCGGCGATTTCGGCACGGGATTTTCGGGCGCGTTCGGTGGCGGATTTCAATTGACCGCAAGCGGCCATGATGTCCTCGCCCCGGGGGGTGCGGATGGGCGAGGCGTAACCGGCCTTGTAGATGATGTCGGCAAAGCTCTCGATCCGTTCCCAGTCAGAGCGCTCATGCGGCGCGCCGGGCCATTCGTTGAAGGGGATGAGGTTGATCTTGGCCGGGATGCCGCGGATCAATTGCACCAGGCGCCGCGCATCCGCGTCGCTGTCGTTCACGCCCTTGAGCATCACGTATTCAAAGGTGATCCGCTCGGAATTGGATGCCTTGGGATAGGCGCGTAGCGCGTCGAGCAGGGTGGCGATCGGCCATTTGCGGTTGATCGGCACCAGCTTGTCGCGCACCTCGTCGGTGGTGGCGTGGAACGAGACTGCCAGTTGGCAGCCGATTTCCTGCGCCGTTCGCGCAATCTCCGGCACCACGCCCGAGGTCGAAAGCGTGATGCGACGCCGTGACAGCGAAATGCCTTCGGGGTCCATCGCGATCTTCATCGCGTCACGGACATTCTCGAAATTGTAGAGCGGTTCACCCATCCCCATCAGCACGATGTTTGAAAGAAGGCGCGGGCGTGCGTCCGAGCCTTCGCCGGGTTTTGGCCATTCATCCAGATCGTCGCGGGCGATCATGATCTGACCGACGATCTCGCCCGCCGTTAGGTTACGCACCAGTTTCTGCGTGCCGGTATGGCAGAACGAGCAGGTGAGGGTGCACCCGACCTGGGAGGAGATGCAGAGCGTGCCGCGGTCTTCCTCGGGGATATAGACCACCTCGACTTCGTGGCCGCCAGAGATACGGACGAGGTATTTGCGGGTGCCATCGGCCGAGACCAGTTTCGAAACCACCTCGGGGCGCTCGATCACGAAATTCTCGGCGAGACTGGCTCGATAAGCCTTGGCGAGGTTGGTCATCGCGGCGAAATCGGACTCGCCGCGTTGGTAGATCCACTGCCAGAGCTGATCGGCGCGCATCTTTGCCTGCTTCTCGGGCGTTCCGGCGGCGATCAGGGCCTCGTGCAGTCGGGGGCGGGTGAGCCCGATGAGGTTCACCTTGCCATCCGCACGCCTGGGCATGCGGGGAAGGGCGGTGACGTCCGGGGTTATGGGTATATCGGTCATGATGCGCGTGTCCTGTAAAGGCTGCGCTTATATAGGGGATTCGGGGTTGATTGCAAAACGAATGCCCGCGACCCGCGTCCCGCGCGGCAGGGCAGCCGGAACCCGGTTGCGCGGATCAGCTGCGACAGGCCCTGCCTGTGGCTCGGATCACTTGCAACGCTCCTCGGCATCTTCGACGGCAGCCGTGAACCCCGAAAGCGAAAACGTATCCTTTGTGGTGGTGCCACGCGACGACTCGCC
>NZ_JAWLDS010000030.1:0-33759 GCF_041686535.1 Aquicoccus sp.
GAACCAGAGGGAGTATTTGCCGAGCATCCTGTCGCTCTCCGTCTCGTTGTCACAGCTTCACGGATTAGGCGCGGAACGTGGCCGGAATGGGGCGAGGGCGGGCAGGAAAAGTGAAAACACGGCGCGGCCGCTTCGACGCGCCGTGCATCGCCGGCAGCCCTCGGCCGATGCGAAGAACCGGGAAACGCGCAGGCACGCTCAGATGATGCGCACCTGTGTGCCGATCGGCGAGATCGCGAAGAGCTCCTCGATCTTCTCGTTGTAAAGCCCGATGCAGCCGTCCGACGACTTGCGCCCGATCTTGCGCGTATCGTGGGTGCCGTGGATGATATAGGCGGGCCAGCCGAGATACATCGCATGGGTGCCGAGCGGATTGTCCGGGCCGGGCCCGATTGGCTCCCAATCGGGGAAACGTTCCTTCTGCGAAGCGGTCGGGGTCCAGCTCGGGCCGACCTTCTTGCGCACGATCTCGGTATAGCCGCGCTTGGTGAGTTCATCCGTGCGCGGAACGGAGGTGGGATAGAGGCGATAGTCGCCATCCTTGGACCAGTAATGCAGGGCGCGCGAGACGGTGTCGCAGAGAATCGCGGCCTCGCCGATCGTGTCGAAATGATCGCGCCAGTCCTGGGCCGTGAAGGACGAGGTGTTGCGTCGTGTCACCTCGGGGGAAACCTCGATCTCGGGAGGCTGGTCCTGCGCGCGCAGGATGGCCGGGAGAAAGAGGCTGGCGCCCGTTCCATAGATGAAGCCGCGCCGCGTTGCTCTGCTACGTGTCATCCGAGTGCTCCTGATCGGCTCGTCCGCAAGGTAAATCGCCACGGCTTGATATCAGGTGGCGCTCGCCGAAGGCCAGTCACATCCGCGTGTTGAAATGTGAGGCACGATGTGTTGACGATCAGGCGCGGCCAGGGCGCTACCCATTGGCGGCCTTGGGTGTGGCGCCGGGCTTTTTCCCGGCGGTGGTTTTCTTTGCCTTGGCTTTCGCGCCGCCCTTTTTCCCGGCTTTCTCGTCGATCAGGGCGACGGCCATGTCCATGGTCACGGCTTGCGGGTCGGTGTCCTTGGGCAGGGTCGCGTTGATCTTGTCCCATTTCACATATGGCCCATAGCGCCCGTCGAGCACGTTGACCGGGCCGCCCTTGTCGGGATGATCGCCCAGTTCCTTGAGCGGCTTGGCCGCCGCCCGCCGGCCACGGCCTGGATTGGCGCGCTTTTCGGCGAGCAATTCGACCGCGCGGTTCATGCCGATCTCGAACACGTCCGACTGTTCCTTGAGGTTGGCATAGACCGGCTTGGCCTCGTCGGGCCGCTGATGCATCACGAAGGGACCGAAGCGGCCGAAATTGGCGAGGATTTCGCCGCCTTCGGGGTGATCGCCCACCTTGCGCGGCAGGCTCAGGAGGGTGAGCGCCTTTTCCAGCGTCATCTCGTCCTTGGACCAGCCCTTGGGCAGCGAGGCGCGGGGCGGCTTCTTGTTCTCCGGGGTCGGCTCGCCGCGCTGGACGTAAGGGCCGAAGCGTCCCGACTTTAGCCAGATCTCGTCGCCCTGGTCCTCGCCCAGAAGCCGTTCGTCACCATCGGCGCCCTCGCCCGCGATGGGGCGGGTATAGGTGCATTCGGGGTAATTGCCGCAGCCCACGAAGCCGCCGGTGCGCGAGGTCTTGAGATGCAACCGCCCCTGTCCGCATTTGGGGCAGATGCGCGGATCGGAGCCGTCCTCGCGCGGCGGGTAAAGCTGATCGGCAAGCGCCTCGTCGAGCACGTCGAGCACCTGGGTGATGCGCAACTCGGAGGTTTCGGCGATGGCGGCGGAGAAATCGCGCCAGAATTGCGCCAGCACGGCCTTGTAGTCGCGCTGGCCCGCGCTCACCTCGTCGAGCTCTTCCTCGAGCTGGGCGGTGAATTCATAGCCCACGTATTTGCGAAAGAAGTTCAGCAGGAAGATGGTGACGATCCGGCCCTTGTCCTCGGGGATGAGGCGGTTCTGTTCCTTGCGGACATATTCGCGCTCCTGGATCGTGGTGACGATGCTGGCATAGGTCGAGGGGCGGCCGATGCCGAGTTCTTCCATGCGCTTGACCAGTGTCGCCTCGGTATAGCGGGGCGGGGGCTGGGTGAAATGCTGTTCGGAGGCGACATCGCGCTTGGTCGCGGCCTCACCTTCGGTGACCTGGGGCAGGCGGCGGTCGTCCTCGTCAACGACCTGGTCGTCGCGGCCCTCTTCATAGACCTTTAGAAAGCCCTCGAAGAGGACGACCTGGCCGGTAGCGCGCAGCTCGACCTGGTCGTCGCGGCTGGCAATGGTGACGGTCGTGCGCTCGAGCCGGGCGCTTTCCATCTGGCAGGCCAGCGTGCGTTTCCAGATCAGGTCATAGAGCCTGCGCTGATCGGTGTCCTTGAGTTTGAGCGCATCGGCATCGGCGGCCATGTCGGTGGGGCGGATACATTCATGCGCCTCTTGCGCGTTCTTGGCCTTGTTCTTGTAGATACGCGGCTTTCCGGGCACGAATTCGGCTCCGAAGCGTGCCGCGATCGCATCGCGCGCGGCGCTGACCGCCTCGGGGGCCATGTCGATGCCGTCGGTGCGCATATAGGTGATGTGCCCGGCCTCGTAGAGGCGCTGGGCGGCGGACATCGCCTGCCGCGCGCCCATGCCGAACTTGCGGCTGGCCTCTTGCTGAAGGGTCGAGGTCATGAAGGGCGGCGCGGGGTTGCGGCTGGCCGGTTTGGCTTCGACCGACTTGACGGTAAGATCACGACTCTCGACGGCCTGAACCGCAAGCTCGGCCTGGGTCGCGTTCTCGATGTCGAACTTGTCGAGCTTCTTGCCGGCGAGGACGGTCAGCCGGGCCTCGTATTCCTGGCCCCGCGGGGAGACGATGTTGGCCTTGACGGACCAGTATTCGCGGGGGGTGAAGGCCTCGATCTCCATCTCGCGCTCGACGATGAGGCGCAGGCAGACCGATTGCACCCGGCCCGCGCTGCGTGCGCCGGGCAGCTTGCGCCAGAGCACCGGCGAGAGGTTGAAACCGACGAGATAATCGAGCGCACGGCGCGCAAGATAGGCATCGACCAGGGGCTGGTCGATCTGGCGCGGGTTCTGCATCGCTTCGGTCACGGCCGATTGGGTGATCGCGTTGAAGACAACACGGGAAACGGGCGTGTCTTTCTTGAGCGCGCGGCGCTTGCGCAGGGCCTCCTCGAGGTGCCAACTGATCGCTTCGCCCTCGCGGTCGGGGTCGGTGGCGAGGATGAGCTCCTGATCGTCCTTGAGCGCGTCGGCGATGGCCTTGACATGTTTGCGGCTGTCGGCGCCGATCTCCCATTTCATGTCGAAATCGTGATCTGGATCGACCGAGCCGTCCTTGGGCGGCAGGTCGCGCACATGGCCATAGGATGCCAGCACGGTGTAATCCTTGCCAAGATACTTGTTGATGGTCTTGGCCTTGGCGGGGGATTCCACAACGACAACTGGCATTTAATTCCTTTCGACTCGACCGCGCCTCTATGGCGGCGGAACATGGGTTGGGGAAGGGGGTATTGTCAATGCGTCGTGAAAGCCCCAGTCTTTCCGCATCGTTTTGCCCGGCTTTCGGGTGTCCCACCACTACGAAGGGAAAGGCGATGCGGATCATCATCGGGTTGATTGTCGGGGTCATGCTGGGCATCGGTGGGCCGATACGGGATGCGCGGGCCGATTTCGTCGAGCCCGCCCGCGGCAGCGAGACGCGCAAGGCGCTGATGGATGCGCTGCGCCCGCATGCCGAATGGGTGCTGGGCCGCCCGGTCGAGTTCGTCGTGCACGAGTTGCGGCTGGCCGAGGGGCCGGGCCTGCCATTCGCTGTGGCTTTTGCCAGCGTCCAGGCACAGCGTCCGGGGGGCGGCGCGATCGATATTCGCACCACACCCGGTTTCCTGCGTGGCGAGATCATGGCAGAAGTGATGGACGCCAGCAGATTGCAGGCGCTTTACCGCAAGGTGGGCGATACATGGGTGGCGGTGCATTGGGCGATCGGGGCGACGGATGTGTGGTATGCGGACCCGGAGTTCTGTGCCGATTACTTTGCCGTGCTGCCCGAGTTCTGTGCGGGCTGAACCGGGGTGGATGCCGCAAGGCTGAGCAACCCGCCGGATTGACGATTGATCCGGCCCTCGAGTTCGAGATCGACGAGTACGGGGGCCACCGTGTTGGCGGGGGCGCCCAGGTCGCGGATGAGCTGATCCTCGGCCAGGGGGGAGGGGCCCAGCCGGTCGAGGATCATCCGGTGCAGTTTCGCGGTGTCGCGCAGGCTGCGCTTTTCCGGCGGTGGTGGAGGAATGTCGGCGGGGAGCGGTATTTCGGCCTGTTGCGGTTCGGGCGGGGCCGGGGCGAGCGGGGTCAGCGCCTCGACCACGTCGGCGGCGTCGCGCACCAGCCGCGCGCCATCGCGGATGAGCATGTTGCAGCCCGCCGCGCGGGCGTCGAACGGGTGGCCGGGCACGGCCAGCACCTCGCGTCCCTGGTCGAGCGCGCATTTCGCGGTGATGAGACTGCCCGATTTCGCCGCCGCCTCGGTCAGCACGACGGCCTTGGCCAGACCCGAGATGAGCCGGTTGCGGCGCGGGAAATGCCGGGCCTGCGGGACCGTGCCCATTGGCATTTCCGAAAGGCGCAGCCCGGATCTGTCGATCTCGGCGGCCAGCGCAGTGTTTTCGGAAGGATAGACCACATCGACCCCGCCCGCCATCACCGCGACGGTTCCGGTGGCAAGGCTGGCCTTGTGCGCGGCGGTATCGATGCCGCGCGCCAGCCCCGAGATGATGACATAGCCCTTTTTCCCCAGGTCGGCGGCCAGGGCGCGGGCCATGCGCCCGCCCAGGGACGAGGCGTTGCGCGCGCCCACAAGCGCAATCATCGGGCGCGTGAGCAGCGACGGATCGCCCTGTGCCCAGAGGATCGGCGGAGGGTCGGCCAGGTCGAGAAGCTGTGCGGGATAGCCGGTGTCACCGATACAGATCATGCGCGCGCGCGCCTTGTGCGCCTGGCGCATCTCGGCCACGGCCACGGTTTCGGGGCAGGGTGTGTAATCGTCCATCCCTGCCTCCCGCGCCACGCGGGGCAGCGCCCCGAGCGCGTCGGCGGCGTTGCCATGTTCGGCCATCAGCCGGTAGAAGGTGGAAATGCCGACCCGTCGCGAGCGCAGCAGGCGAAGCCACGACACCCGATCATCTTCCGTGGTGGGTGGGAGTGGGGGGTGAGTGGAAGGATGATTGCCTTCGGACATCGTGACTCCGCCTTGCTACGAGATCATCTCTAGCGCACGGATGGTTAACGCCCGGTAAACCGATCCGGGCCGAGTGAGGTTTTGTCGATTAGCCGCGCAGGACAGCGCCGGGATTCATGATGCCGTTGGGATCGAAAACCTGTTTGATCTGTCGCATCAGCGCCAGCTTGACGGGATCGCCATAGCGCTCCAGGTCACCCGTCTTGAGCCGTCCGACGCCATGTTCTGCACTGAACGAGCCGCCCATGTCGGCGGTGATGTCATGGATCAGGCGTTGCAGCTTTTCGCCGGCACCGGGATAGTCGTCGCGGCTGCGCCCGCGGCCCGGAAAGACATTGTAATGCAGGTTTCCATCGCCCAGGTGACCGAAACAATTCGTTCGGAACTCACCCAGACCGGACAGCGTGGCATCGGCGCGGGTGATGAAACCGGGCACCTCGGAGAGTGGCAGCGAGATGTCATGCGAGGAGATCGACCCGATTCGGCGATTGGCCTCGGGCAGTTGTTCGCGCAACTCCCACAGCGCCTGGCGTTGGGCGAGCGATTGCGCGATGGTGCCGTCGCTGACCAGCCCGGCCTCAAGGGCTTCGGCAAAGAGCGCCTCCAGCGTCTCTGCGGGGTCAAGGCCGCGGGGCAGGCCCAGTTCGACGAGAACGCACCAGTCGGGATCATCGGCAAAAGGCTGGCGCATGTCGGGCATGACCTCGCGCAGGAAGCCAAGGCCCGCGCCGCTGATCAACTCGAAGGCGCTGACCGATTCGCCGACGCGCTCGCGCGCCATGGCCAAGAGATCGAGCGCCGCGGCGGGGTTTTCGACAACGAGAAGGGCCGTGCCGGTGGCGGCTGGAACCGGGGCGAGCTTCAGGGTGGCGGCGGTGATCACGCCCAAGGTGCCCTCGGAACCGATCAGGAGATCGCGCAGGTCATAGCCCGTGTTGTCCTTTCGCAGGCGCGAGAGCGTGTTCATCACCCGCCCGTCGGGCAGCACCGCCTCGATCCCGAGGCAGAGTTCGCGGGCATTGCCATAGCGCAGCACATTGACCCCGCCCGCGTTGGTGGCAAGGTTGCCGCCGATCCGGGCCGAGCCCTTGGCCGCGATCGAGAGCGGGAAAAGCCGGTTTTTGCGCGCCACCGCGTCGTGGATGTCCGACAGGATCGCCCCGGCCTCGACAATGGCGAGGTTTTCCTGTGGATGGATCGCGCGAATCTCGGTCATCCGTTCGAGCGACAGGAGCATAGGCGCAGGGCCATCGGGCATGACCTGCGCGCCGACAAGGCCGGTGCCGCCGCCATAAGGCACGACCGGCACGCGCGCGTCATTCGCGGCGGCAAGGGCGACCGAGACCTCTTCGACCGATGCGGGAGCGACCACCACCCCGGCCTGCCCATGCCATTTGCCGCGCGGCTCTTCGAGGTAATGCGGTGCGACCGGGCGCAGGGCGCGGTCGGGCAGGAGCCGGGCGAGCGTGGCGCGAAAGCTGTCATCGACGGGGTTGAGCATCATGGCACAAGTCTTACGCGCGCCCCGTGTGCGCGTCGAGACGCGACGTGCCGTCCTCCTGATCTCAATCGGTGTCGCGCAGATAGCGTGGCATGAGGACATGCACCGTGGGGCGCGCGGGCAGGTCACGCAGCGAGACGGTGAGGTTCGATTCGCCGCTGCGGACGATGTCGAACTCGTCGCGCATCCCGTCGATGAATCGCTGGAGCGTGGTATCGCCGAACCAGTGCATGGGGATCACCACCGAGGATTTCAGCTTTTTGAGGATGCGAATCATCGTCGGCTGATCGACGGTATAGCCGCCATCAACCGCGGCCATGACCACGTCGAGCCGTCCGAGCGCGGCATATTGCGCCGGGTTGGGTTCGTGATGCAGGTGGCCCAGGTGGCCGATGCACAGCCCCTCGACCTCGAACACGAAGATCGAATTCCCGAACGGTTCGGACCCGCCAGCGCCCGAGCGGATATCGGTGGGCACGTTGCGCACCGCCATGTCGCGATATTCGAGATAATGATCGACGCCCTCGCCGAATTCCTCGCCCCAGCCCCTGAGCACATGGGGAATGGCCGGGTCGGGATTGGCGGTCCAGTGGGTGCCATGGGCGTGGTTCATGGTGACGATATCGGGAATCAGCGTGGTGTTGCCGATATTGCCCGTGAAATCGGTGACGGCGTTCACGCCCGCGGGTGTCTGGATCAGGAAGGAGGCATGGGCGATGTAGCGGATGCGCACCGCGTGAGCGGAGACCGGGTCACGAAAACTGACCTTGTGCAGGTATTCGAGGCCGGGGGCGGCATCGGCGATGGCGATGCAATGGCTGGACGTGCGCGTCTGGGCCTGCGCGGCAGGGGCAAGGAGGACGAAAGAAAGGGCAAGGATCAATCGCAGCATGACGGCAGTCTAGCAGCTTTGCGGTGAAATCAGTTGACGTTTCGGTGAGCAGGGAGCGCCGGTTCCCGCCCTCAGTCAGCCCGCCTCGGTGCGTCCGCGCCGGTCGCTGCGAAGCGCGGCATAGAGAACATGGGTCCGCCAGCGCCCGTTGATCTGAAGATAGCTTTGCGCGACGCCCTCGTATTTGAAGCCCGATTTTTCGAGCACCGCGCGCGAGGCGGTATTCTCGGGCAGGCAGGCGGCCTCGATCCGGCTGAGGTCCATGCGGTGATAGGCGTGGTGCACCACGGCCTCGATCGCCTCGCGCATGTAGCCCTGGCGGGCAAAGTTCTCGCCGACCCAGTAGCCCAGAGTGCCCGCCTGGGCCGGGCCGCGGCGGATATTGTCGAGCGTGATCGCCCCCACAAGCGCGTTATCGGCGCGCCGCAGCATGAAGAGGGGCAGCGCCGTGCCTGCCCCGATCGACCGTTGCGCCCAGTAGACACGGTTGGTGAAGGCGCGGCGGCTGAGATGGTCATGCGCCCAGGCCGGCTCCCATGGTGTCAGGAACGCCTCGGACATGCGGCGCAGTCCGGTCCAGGCGTTGAAATCGGAATGCGTGGGCGCGCGCAGGGTCAGGCGGTCGGTTTCGATCCGCAGCTTGCGGTGCACCCGCGAGAGCATCACGCAGCGCGCCTTTGCCGGTCGAGCGTGGCCAGGTCGGGCGCCCCCGAGACTGGCCCGTAAAGCGCCATCACCGCCCCTGCCTCGCCGATCATGCGACCGGCAAAATCGCGCACGCCGGCGCGGGTCACGGCGTCGATCTTCTCGACCACCTCTTCGGGTGTCGGCACGGTGCCCCAGATCTGGACCATGCGCGCCATGCGTTCGGCCCGGTTCGAGGGGCTTTCAAGCCCCATGAGAAGCCCCGCGCGCATCTGAGCGCGCGCGCGTTCGATTTCTTCTTCGCTCATGTCGTCGGCGGCGCGGCGCATCTCGTCGATGGTGATGCGCGCGAGGTCGGGCATCTGCTCGCCGCTCGTTCCGGCATAGATTGTTATCAGCCCGGCGTCGGAATAGGCCCCGGCCGAGGCGAAAATCGTATAGCAAAGGCCGCGTCTTTCGCGGATTTCCTGAAAGAGGCGCGAGGACATGCCTCCGCCCAGCGCGTTGGCATAGACCTGAGCGGTGTAAATCTCGGGGTCGAGATAGTCCGGCGCCTCGAAGGCCAGTGCGAGATGGGCCTGTTCGAGCGGCTTTTCCTTGCGGAACTCCCCGCCTGCGAATTTCGCTGGCTGGATCAGGTTGGGCTGCACGGGTGAGAGATGGCCGAACAGCGACTCGGACTGACGCACAAGGGCGTCATGATCTACGTCGCCCGCGGCGGCGAGGATCATGTTGCCGGGCGCGTAGTGCTCGGCCACGAAGGCGCGCAGATCCTCGCGCGAGAAGCCGCGCACCCGGTCCGGCGGGCCGAGGATGGTGCGGCCGATGGGCTGGTCGGGATAGGCGCGTTCCTGAAGCCAGTCGAAGATCACGTCATCGGGCGTGTCGAGCGCCTGGCCGATCTCCTGAAGGATCACGCCGCGCTCGATGTCGATCTCCTCGGGGGCAAAGACCGGGTTGAGGAGGATATCGGCGATCACGTCGAGCGCGAGGTCCACGTCCTGCCCCAGAACCCGGGCGTAATAGGCCGTCGCCTCGCGCGAGGTATAGGCGTTCATGTAACCGCCCACATCCTCGATCGCTTCGGCGATCTGGAGCGTGGAGCGCCGCGCGGTGCCCTTGAAGGCCATGTGTTCGAGAAAATGTGCGATGCCGTTCTGGTCTTCGCGTTCGTTGCGGCCGCCGGCGGTGATCCAGAGGCCGACCGAGGCGGATTGCAGCCCCGGCATACGCTCGGTCACGATGCGAAATCCGTTTGAAAGGGTTGTGATCTGGACAGTCACGGTCGGCGGCGCTCCTCGATTAGGGTTTCGATTTCGGTCAGGTCGTTCTCGACCCGTGTCACGCGCTCGGGGCGGTCGAAGAGGTCGGCCATGTGCGCGGGCAGGGGCGGGCGGATGCCGGTCGCCTCTTCGACAGCATCCGGGAATTTGGCCGGATGCGCGGTGGCCAGCGTGATCATCGGCGTGGAGGGATCACGCATTTCCTCGGCCACCTTGACGCCTACGGCAGAATGGGGACAGAGAAGTTCGCCCGTTGTCTGGTACAACCGCGCGATGGTGGCGCGGGTCTCGTCCTCGGAGGCACGGCCGCTGTCATAGACCTCGCGCAGGGCCTGGAGCGCGCCCTGGCTGACGCTGAACCCGCCCGCCTTCAACTCATCCATGAGTTGCGTCACGGCAGCGCCGTCGCGCCCATATGCCTCGAACAGGGCGCGCTCGAAATTCGAGCTGACCTGGATGTCCATCGACGGGCTGATCGAGGGAGCCACGCCGTCGGGACGATACTCGGCGGACGAAAGGCAGCGGTGCAGGATGTCGTTCTGGTTGGTGGCCACGACAAGCCGGTCGATGGGCAGGCCCATGCGCCGTGCGAGATGGCCCGCGAAGATGTCGCCGAAATTGCCGGTGGGCACGGTGAAACTGACCGATCGGGCGGGGGCACCGAGCGACACGGCGGAGGTGAAGTAATAGACCACCTGCGCCAGCACGCGGGCGAAGTTGATCGAGTTCACCCCTGCTAGCCCGATCCGGTCGCGAAAGTCGAAATGGTTGAACATGTCCTTCACACGGGCCTGGCAATCGTCGAAATCCCCGGTCACGGCGAGGGCGTGGACATTGGCCTCGGTGGGGGTGGTCATCTGGCGGCGCTGAACTTCGGAGACGCGGCCATGCGGGAAAAGGATGAAGACATCGACATTGTCGAGCCCCCTGAACGCCTCGATCGCCGCCGACCCGGTGTCGCCGCTGGTCGCACCGACGATGGTGACGCGTTGGCCGTTGCGCTCCAACGCTGCCTGAAACATCTGGCCGATGAGCTGCATCGCGAAATCCTTGAACGCGAGCGTTGGGCCGTGGAAGAGTTCGAGCAGGAAATGCCCCGGGGCAAGCTGCACCAGCGGCGCACGGGCGGCGTGGTTGAAACCGGCATAGGCGCGGTCGATTATTCCGCGGAACGCGTCGTCGGTGAAGGTGTCGCCGATGAAGGGGCGCATGATGCGAAAGGCGCACTCCTCGTAGGAAAGCCCGGCCAGCGCCGCGATCTCGCCCGTCGTCAGGGACGGGATGGCTTCGGGCAGGTAGAGCCCGCCGTCGCGGGCAAGGCCGGTGAGCATCGTGTCTTCGAAATCCAGCACCGGGGCGGTGCCGCGGGTCGAGATGTAGTTCATCGGCTGCCTTTCCTGGCGGTCGCGCGGCGGCGGAAGAGAAAGTAGAGCGTCATTACCACCCAAGTTACGGCCAATCCATACCATGTGAGCAGGTATTCCATGTGCCGGTTGGGGATGCCGGATGTGTCGGTCGGCAGGGGAGTAATGGCGGGGTCGGGCGGGTCGATCGTGCGCGCGACGACCAGCGTTTCCTCGGTGTCGAGGGCGTCGGCCAGCGGTGGGACGTCACGCGCATACCAGATGTTGGCCTCGCGGTCGTTCTCGGGGGTGTAGCTGTCGGTCTCGTCGGGCCAGTAGAGATTGCCGCCGATCGTGACATCCCGGGATGGGCGGGGCGTGTCCTTGTCGCGCAGGCGGATGAAGCCGAGATCGACGAGAACGCGGCGGCCCTCTGTCTCGAACGCGCGAATGACGCGATAGCCCGCACCGAGGTCGCGGGTGGAGACGAGAACGTGAATTTCGGGTCCGGTGAGGCGCCCCTTGGTGGTGACGGCGAGAAAGCGGTCGGCCTGCGGATCAGGTGCAGCGGGGATGGCGACGGGGGCGGCGCCGATGCGGGCCTCTATTTCGGCCAGATACGACTCTTTCTCGGCCAGGCGCCGGACCTGCCAGTTGCCCAGGCTGATAAAGAGCACCAGCACGGCGGCGGAAAAGATCAGGAAGGGCAGGTTGCGGCGCAAGGGAGCCTCGGGAAAAGCGGGTGTGTCGCGGGGTCGGGTTCTAGCCCGGATCGGATCGGTGGCCAAGAGGGGCAGGCGGGCCAAGAGGCCCCTCTGTCAAAGCAAACGCCCCGCTGTCAGGGCGGGGCGTCCGGTAGCTTTCGTGCATGTGCGGCCGTGGCTCAGGCGCCCCAGATATAGATCGAGGCGAAGAGGAAGAGCCAGACCACATCGACAAAGTGCCAATACCAGGCGGCTGCCTCGAAGCCGACGTGACTTTCCTGCGTGAAATGCCCGGCCATCAGGCGGAACAGGCAGACCGCAAGGAAGATCGTGCCGATGATCACGTGGAAGCCGTGAAAGCCGGTGGCCATGTAGAAGGACGCGCCATAGATGTTTCCAGCAAAACCGAAGGCGGCGTGGCTGTATTCGTAAGCTTGCAGGATGGTGAAGAACACGCCCAGAACGATCGCGATGATCAGGCCCCATTTCATGTCTTCGCGGTTGTTTTCATGGGCCAGTGCGTGGTGTGCCCATGTCGCCGCCATCCCCGAGCACAACAGGATCAAAGTGTTGATCAGCGGCAGGTGCCAGGGATCGAAGGTCTCGATGCCGGCGGGGGGCCATTGGCCGTCGACCATCGGGCTTTCGGGACCCATCGGGTAAAGTGCGTGCTTGAAAAATGTCCAGAACCAGGCCGCGAAAAACATCACTTCCGAGATGATAAAGAGCACCACGCCATAGCGCAGGCCGATCTTCACCACCGGGGTATGGTCGCCGACATTGGATTCGGCCACCACGTCGGCCCACCAGCCATACATGACGTAACAGGTGAACACGAAACCGATGATCATGATCCAAGCGGTCACGTCATGCATGTAGAGCACCGCCCCGAAGAGCATGATGAACCCGGCCAGCGCGCCCAGCAGGGGCCAGATGGAGGGGTTCAGGATGTGATAGTCGTGGTTCTTTTCGTGCGCCATTTTTACCCTCGTCGTGTTCCCTTGCGGGAGGCTTATTGATCAGTTCAGGTTGCTTTGTTCCGACTGCGTGTCAAGCGCGGCCTGTGAGTCCTCGGCCTCGCTTTCGGGCAGGTCGATTTCGTAGAAGGTATAGCCCAGCGTTATGGTGTGGACGTGTTTCGCGTCGCGGTCATCGACGATCTCGGGATCGACGAAGAACGTGACCGGCATCTCGACCCGTTCGCCCGGTTGCAGCACCTGTTCGGTAAAGCAGAAGCATTCAATCTTGGAGAAGAAACCGCCGGCATCGTAGGGCGTGACGTTATAGCTGGCCTGTCCGGCGATTGGCCGGTCGGTGGGATTGTAGGCTTCGTAGAAAGCAAGCCCGGTTTCACCGATCCGCAATTCCATCTCGCGTTGCATGGGCTTGAATTCCCAGTCGAAACCGCGCGCCTTGGAGGCATCGAAGCGCACCTTGATGGTGCGGTCGAGGATTTCGTCGCTATCTGCCCCGGCCTCCTGCGTGACGCCGCCGAAGCCGGTAACGCGGCAGAACCAGTCGTAGAATGGCACCGAAGCCCAGGCCAGTGCGCCCATAGTCACGACCAGGCCCACTGTCTGCAGCAGGGTCTTGCGTTTGCCGTCCATTGCCATCATTCACCCCCTTCCGCGCGCGGCGGATTGGCCGAGAAATCGCCGCGTTCGACCTTGACCACGGTCAGCCCGAACACCAGTGCGACAAATCCCACAAGCACCAGCCCGAGGCCGATATTGCGCCCCAGGCGGCGCTTGTGCAGTTCATGTTCGACCTTGATCGCCATCGATCACCAGCCCCCCATGCCGAATTGGCCCAGGGTCGATTCCGCGAGAATCGCGCCGAAATGGCCAAAGAGATAGACGAGCGACAGCGCGAAGAGCTTCTTTTCTGCGCGGTAGCCGTCGGCGTCGGCCTGTGCCTCGTTGCGCCGCCAGATGTCGAAGGCGCCCTTGAGGAACAGCGCGTTGAGCAGCAACGCCACGGTGAGATAGACCGGGCCGCCGATGGCGGTGAACCCGGTGCCGATTGCAACCGGTACGAGCAGAATTGTATAGACCAAGATGTGCAGGCGCGTGGCACGGCGCCCGTGGGTCACGGTCAGCATCGGCACGCGGGCCTCGTGATAGTCGGATTTCATGAACAGCGCCAGCGCCCAGAAATGCGGTGGCGTCCACATGAAGATGAGGGTGAACATCAGCACCGATTCCACGCTGATCCCGCCGGTGGCCACGGCCCAGCCGATCATCGGCGGAAAAGCCCCGGCGGCGCCGCCGATCACGATGTTCTGTGGCGTCCAGCGTTTCAGCCACATGGTATATATCACCACGTAGAAGAAGATGGTGAAAGCCAGGATCGCGGCAGCGACGAGATTGGCCGCAAGGCCCAGCATCACTATCGAAAGCGCCGCGAGGAAGGTGCCGAATGAAAGCGCCTCGCCCTCGCTGACCCGACCGGCCGGGATCGGGCGGTTCCGGGTGCGTTTCATGATACGGTCGATATCGGCGTCCCACCACATGTTGAGTGCGCCCGAGGCCCCGCCGCCGAGGGCGATGAACAGGATCGAGGCAAATCCGATCACCGGATGCACGTCCACCGGCGCCGCCAGCAGACCGACAAGGGCCGTGAACACGACCAGCGACATCACCCGCGGCTTGAGCAGGGCGAAGTAATCGCCGAACTCGGCGTCGCCGGTGCCTGTGCCGGTCGTGGCCTGATTGTTGATGCTGGTATCGGTCATCCAGGATGCCTCTTTTCAGGTGGCCCCGAACCGCTGGGTCCGGGGCCGGTCATTCCCTTTTCAGTCGAGGGCGGCCAGTTGCACGTAGTCGGAGGAGTCTTCCATAGCCTTGACCCATGCGTCGTATGTGTCCTGGCTGACCACCTTTACGGTGATCGGCATGTAGGCGTGATCCTTGCCACAAAGCTCCGAGCACTGGCCGAAATAGACGCCCTCTTTCTCGGGTTTAAACCATAGCTGGGCCAGACGCCCGGGCACGCCGTCCTGTTTCACGCCGAAGGCGGGAATGGTCCAGGAGTGGATCACGTCGCTCGCGGTGACGGTCATCACCACGGTCTTGTCCACCGGGACGATCACCGAGGTGTCGGTGGCCAGCAGGAATTCGTCTTCGTTGAAGCCCGCGTCGACCAGCTTTGCGCGCATCGCGTCGTCGAGAACGTAGGGTGTCACATCGGCGTCGGCCGAACGCTCGGATTCGTTGAGGCTGGCAGGTTGGCCGATCATGTAGCTGTCGAAGATGAAATCGTGATCGGTGTATTCATAGGACCAGTACCACTGGTGACCCGTGACCTTGATGTGAACCTCGCCTTCCGGGATTTCCTGTTGCTTGAACAGGACCGGAAGCGAAAACGCCCCGATGAACACGAGGATGATCACCGGGCCGAGCGTCCAAGCGATCTCGATCGGCGTGTTGTGCGTAAAGTTTGCCGGATTGGCGTTGGCGCGGCGATTGTAACGCAGGATGATGATGCCGACGAGGACGATCACCAGAAGGCATATGCCAATGATGATCACGTTGATCATTCCGTCAAGCCATTGAAGGTCGCGGGCGAGTTCCGTGGCGGCAGGTTGAAACCCGGTCGACCGGTCGACGGGCTTGCCGATGGAGTCCAGCCCGCTCTGGGCCAGTGCGGGCATGGCCGCAAAGGCGGTTAGGAGGGTCAGGAAGCTGGTAAAAATTCGCATGGGACACCCTGGTCGGTTTTCTGTGGTTCTTCTGTTCATCAGGCAGTGCGCGCATCGCGCGGGCGATTGGCCGTTGTTTTGCCCCGGTTAAAAACCATATTCTGGATGAAGAGACAAGAAATCCAACCGCGGCAAACGGACGCTTTTTTGACATAGATCAAATTCGGCGTGCATGGAAGACAGGAAGAAACAGCAATGTCCGAGATATCTTTCCGCCCCTTCGAGCAGGCGCTCGATATCGAAAAGACCCTTGATCTGTTACGTCAGGCGACCGACGGGGCGGATGATGGCGAGCTTTTCCTCGAACGGCGCCGCGCCGAGGCGCTGCATTTCGACGACGGGCGGGTAAAGACCGCCAGTTATGACGCGTCCGAAGGATTCGGGTTGCGCGCGGTGCGCGGAGAGGTGGCGGGATACGGCCACTCGACCGAGATTTCGCAGGCTGCCGTGACCCGCGCGGTCGAGACCGCACGCCTGGCGGTGGGGCAGGGCGGCGGCGCGATGGCCGCCGGGCCGGCGCCGACCAATCGCCGCCTCTATGCCGATCATGACCCGATCGGGGATGCGGCCTTCCCGGTCAAGATCGAGACCCTGCGTGAGATCGACGCCTTTCTGCGGGGCCTCGACAACCGGGTGGTGCAGGTTTCGGCGACCATCGCGGCCTCGTGCCAGGAGGTCGAGATCTTGCGCCCCGATGGCCAGCACCTGCGCGACGTGCGCCCGATGACCCGCCTCAACGTGAGCGTGATCGTCGAACAGAACGGCCGCCGCGAGAGCGGCTCGGCCGGCGGCGGCGGGCGCGTGGCGCTGTCGGGGCTGCTCGACCCCGAGGACTGGCAGGCCAAGGCGCGCGAGGCGCTCAGGATCGCCTTGGTCAACCTGCGTGCGGAACCCGCACCTGCGGGGGTGATGGACGTGGTGCTCGGGCCGGGCTGGCCCGGTATCCTGTTGCACGAGGCGATCGGCCATGGCCTTGAAGGCGATTTCAATCGCAAGGGCAGTTCGGCCTTTGCCGGTCTCATGGGGCAACGCATCGCGGCCCCCGGCGTGACGGTGGTGGACGATGGCACGATCCCCGACCGGCGCGGCTCGATCTCGTTCGATGACGAGGGCACGCCCTCGTCGCGCACCACGCTGATCGAGGACGGTATCCTGACCGGCTTCATGCAGGACCGGCAGAACGCCCGCCTGATGGGGGTTCAACCCACCGGCAATGGTCGCCGCGAGAGCTTTGCCCATGCGCCGATGCCGCGCATGACCAATACCTACATGCTGGGCGGTGAGGCCGATCCGGGCGATCTGCTGGCGGAGTTGAAGGACGGGATCTATGCCGTGGGCTTCGGCGGTGGCCAGGTGGACATCACCAACGGCAAGTTCGTCTTTTCCTGCACCGAAGCCTATCGCGTGAAGGACGGCAAGGTGGGCGCGCCGGTCAATGGTGCAACACTGATCGGGGACGGGGCCACGGCGCTGATGAATATCCGCGGGCTGGGCAATGACATGGCACTCGATCCGGGCATGGGCAATTGCGGCAAGGCGGGCCAGTGGGTGCCGGTCGGCGTGGGCCAGCCGACAACGCTGATCGGTGGGCTGACCGTGGGCGGGTCGGCGGCGGGGTAGGATGGCGGTTGGCTTAACGAACGGTTTTGCTTGGCGGCAGCCTTGATGGAGAATGACATGGCTGTGGAATGGTTACTTGGCGCCGCCGGATCATGGGCCCTCGGGAAAGGCCTCGACAAGGTTGCAAGCGCCAGTCGCAGCGCGCTTTCCGGAATAACGTCGCAGGGAACGACCTTTCTCAATCACGACCCACAATTCGCCAACCAATGTTATGCTGAAGTCAGCGGGAAACTGGGAGAGGTCTTGCCATATCAGGAAATCGCCGATTTCTCTGACCATGTCAGACATGATGTCAGGACGAGGATAACTGCCCAGGTCCGTCCCGAGCCGTTTTATACCCAAGCTACTGATTTTGAATGGGCTCAAGCGCGGGCAAGGGCCTACCTCGATTATCGCGCACAGGGCCACGCGGGGAGTGATTCGCCGGTCATGAGGGTGGAGTCTGCCGCCGGGTCCGAAGATGGCTTCGAAGTTGTCGTCCGACCCACCAGGTATTTCTGCCAGGCCGAAAGCAATCTGGTCCTCGACCAACCGGTGGACATCTTGACGACGGACAAAAGGAAGGTGTCGACGTCGCTTCGTCGGTTGCTAATGAGTGGTGCGCATGGAAAGCTGCCCACGCTTTCAGACATCAGGCTCGCAAACTCTTTGGGTGTCGTTGTTTGTTTCCTATCGAAGAACCCCAAAGGCGAAATCTCTGTCCGCATGGCTCACCGAACCAACCATGTTGGTGTTTTTCCATCGGGGATTCATCCAGCCATGAGCTGCGCGATCAAGTGGCCGGACAAAAACCCTGCTGGTGTTCAGGTTGATCTTATGGACCTGATCGAAAACGACGTTGAAAGTGAAATCAAGCAGGAGACCGGGCTGGAGCCGGGTCAGTATACAAAACCCGTGCCGTTATCTTTCTGTCGCGAGTTTCTCAGGGCGGGAAAACCGCAGTTGTTCCTGCTATCCTACACCGATCTACCCGAGCGCGCGTTGAACGAGGCGCGGGATCGCCAAATGCGGCTGAACAAGCAAACACGCCCGGAGAAAGTCGAAGTGCTTGGCTCCGGCATCTTGTCGTCCCGTGATCCAAGCACAAAAGTCGGTGACCGGTTGCCCAAAGGGCTGACCCACGAAGGCGCTGCATGCCTGTTTATGGTCGAGCGACTCCTGAGGCGATGAGCGGTCAGGGCAGGCCGGATTGCGTGTTGTAGTGCAGTTTTCGGACGAAAATCCGGAATAAAATCAAAGCCCATCGAATTCGCACAGCGCCTCGACCTCCATCCCCATGGCTTCGAGCTTCTTTCGCCCACCCAGCGCGGGCAAGTCGATGATGAAGGAACAGCCCACGATCTCGCCGCCCAGCCGCTCGATCAGGCGGATGCCCGCCGCCGCGGTGCCGCCGGTGGCCAGGAGGTCGTCGACGACGAGGATCTTCTCGCCCGCGCTGATCGCGTCGTCATGCAGTTCGACCACGGCCTCGCCATACTCGAGCTGGTAATCCTCGGAGATCACCGGGCCGGGCAGCTTGCCCTTTTTGCGGACCGGCACGAAGCCGGTGGAGAGCTGGTGCGCGATGGCCCCGCCGAGGATGAAGCCGCGCGCCTCCAGACCCACGACCTTGTCGATCTCCTGTCCCGCGAACGGGTGCAGCATCTGGTCGATCGCCATGCGGAACCCGCGCGGATCGGCGAAAAGCGTGGTGACATCGCGGAACATGATCCCTTCATGCGGGAAATCGACGATGGTGCGGATGTAGTCCTTGACGGTTTTCATGGTCGCCTGGTTTCCCTGATCAAACGTTAAGCACGCGCCCGGCCACTGCCGAGAGCTTGTCCACCATCGCCGGGTCACGCGCATCGGGTGCGGTCAGGATGGCATATTCCAGCGCCCGGTCACAGCCGTGCGGGCAGGGCGCGCGATCCGCGCCCAGAAGCGCGGGCAATCCGCGCACCATGTTGCGCCCCTTGTCGGCGTTGCCCATCAGAATGGAAATGATTTCAGTCACATCAACCTCGCCATGCTCGGGGTGCCAGCTGTCGAAATCGGTCACCATCGCGATCGAGGCATAGCAAAGCTCGGCCTCGCGGGCGAGTTTGGCCTCGGGCATGTTGGTCATGCCGATCACGTCGGCGCCCCAGGCGTCACGATACATCCGCGACTCGGCCAGGGTCGAGAATTGCGGTCCCTCCATGGCGAGATACGTGCCGCCCTCGTGCATGGTGACGCCTGCGTCGCGCCCCGCGGCGAGGCAGGCCGCCGAGAGCCGCGGACAGGTCGGATGCGCGACGCTCACATGGGCCACGAGACCGGGGCCGAAGAACGATTTCTCGCGTGTGAATGTGCGGTCAATGAATTGATCCACAACGACAAAATCGCCCGGGCGCATTTCTTCGCGAAAGCTGCCGCAGGCCGAGACGCTGATCACATCGGTTGCACCGAGACGCTTCAGCGCGTCGATATTGGCGCGGTAGGGCACCGATGTGGGCGAATGGACATGGCCGCGCCCGTGTCGGGGCAGGAAGGCCATCTTCACACCATTGAGACTGCCCGTCAGGATCTGATCCGAGGGTTCGCCCCAAGGGGTTTCCACGCTGCGCCATTCCGCCCCTGCCAGCCCGTCGATGTCATAAAGGCCCGAGCCGCCGATCACGGCGATCATGGTTTCCGTCATGGTCTCGCTTCCTTTTACGATCCGGCCGCAGTCTTGTCCCGGACGCGGCCGGAACGCAAGGCGGCGGGCGCCATGTTAACCGGGGCAAGGCGCTGCAAAATCGGGGGGTGACACGCGTGCACCGCGCGGCTGCCGCCCGGCTGCCGGTAAAACAGTCTGACCGGCGGCGGCGAATCGTTAACCTCCCGGCCTTTCCCATGCTTCATCTTGCGAAAAATACTCCGGGGGGCGGTGCAAGATCCCAACGGGATCTTGCACCTCGGGGGCAGCGCCCCCAAACAAGGAATCCTGTGTGCCGCAGGCACGCAATGTCGAAACCGCTGACGCCCCCGGGAGGCCGCCGAGGTCAACCGGCTTGCGCGAGCAAGGCCGTGATGATCGCCTTGGCGCTTTCGGAATCCCATTCGGCATCGCCGGTCATGCGGGCGATCTCGGCCCCCTCCGGCGAGAGGATCACGGTGACCGGCAGGCCCAGCACCGCCATGTCGCGCGCCAGTGCCGACGACGGGTCGCGATGCAGCGGCAGGTTGCTCACGCCGATCTCGTCAAAGAACTTCTCCATCTGGCCGGGATTGTTGCGGCCCGTGGCGATGGTGAGCACCTCGAACGTCTCGCCGCCGAATTCCTCCTGCAACTCCGCGAGCATGGGCATTTCCTTGCGGCAGGGCGCGCACCATGTGGCCCAGAAATTCAGGATCACATAGCGCCCCCCGTGATCGGCGAGCGTGGCCTTGGCCCCGGATTGTGTGTCATATTCCACGGCGCTCACCGGCTTGGGAGCGGGGTGGAAGGAGAGTTTCTTCATCGTGCCTTCGCGCAGCCCTTCGAGCTCGGCGCGGTTTTCCAGCGTCGCCGGAATCGGCTGTGCCGGGTCGCGCAGGGCAAGGACGGCGACGGCCACGATTGCGATTGCGGCGAGGGCGGTATAGATCAGCGCGGAACGCGACATTATCGACTTTCCTTCCATGGGCCAGGTGACATGACCGAAAAAACCTCGAACGCGATGTGGGGCGGCCGCTTTGCCGCGGGGCCGGATGCGATCATGGAGGCGATCAACGCCTCGATCGGGTTCGACCAGCGGATGGCGGCACAGGATATTGCCGGTTCGAGGGCCCATGCCGCCATGCTGGCCGCCACGGGCATCGTGAGTGATAATGATGCCGAGGCGATGAGGGAAGGGCTGCTCACCGTTTTGTCAGAGATCGAGACCGGGACATTCGAGTTTTCGACCGCGCTCGAGGATATTCACATGAACGTCGAGGCGCGGCTCAGGGATCTGATCGGAGAGGCGGCGGGGCGGCTGCACACGGCCCGTTCGCGCAATGACCAGGTGGCCACCGATTTCCGGCTGTGGGTGCGCGACCAGATCGACGCGGTGGATGGCGCGCTTGTCGGGCTGATGCGCGCGCTGGTCACGCAGGCCGAGGCAGGGGCGGATTGGGTGATGCCCGGTTTCACCCATCTCCAGGTCGCGCAGCCGGTGACATGGGGGCATCACATGATGGCCTATGTCGAGATGCTGGGCCGCGACCTCTCGCGCTTTCGCGATGCGCGGGCGCGGATGAACGAATCTCCGCTCGGTGCGGCGGCGCTGGCGGGCACGTCCTTTCCGATCGACCGCGAGATGACGGCGAAGGAACTGGGTTTTGACCGCCCCTGCGCCAACAGCCTCGATGCCGTGTCGGATCGCGATTTCGCGCTGGAATTCCTGTCGGGGGCGAGCATCTGCGCGATGCATCTGAGCCGGCTGGCCGAGGAACTGGTGATCTGGTCCTCGGCGCAGTTCCGGTTCGTCAAGATGTCGGACCGCTGGTCCACCGGCTCCTCGATCATGCCGCAAAAGCGCAACCCGGACGCGGCCGAGCTGATCCGGGCCAAGATCGGGCGCATCTTCGGCGCCAATGTCGCGCTGATGACGGTGATGAAGGGGCTGCCGCTGGCCTATTCCAAGGACATGCAGGAAGACAAGGAGCAGGTGTTCGATGCCGCGGACAACCTGATGCTGGCGCTGGCGGCGATGGCGGGGATGGTGCGCGACATGCAGGCCAACGTGCCTGCGCTCGAAGCGGCGGCGGCGACGGGGTTTTCCACCGCGACCGACCTCGCCGACTGGCTGGTGCGGGCGCTCGACATGCCGTTTCGCGAGGCGCATCACGTCACCGGGAGCCTCGTGGCATTGGCGGAATCCCGTGGCTGTGATTTGCCCGACCTGACGCTTGAGGATATGCAATCGGTGCATGGCGCGATCACCGACGACGTGTTCTCGGTCCTCGGGGTGGCGAATTCCGTGGCCTCGCGGGTCTCTTATGGTGGAACGGCGCCGGCGCGGGTGCGCGAACAGGTGGCACGCTGGAAGGCGGTGTTGGAATGAGAGCCTTGGTGATCATGGGATTGGTGGCGGTGCTGGCGGGCTGCGGCGCGGATGGCGAGCCGGAGACGCCGACGCGCGATGCCGGGCTGACGGTGAGCGGCTCGGCCAGCATGGGCTGGGTGCGCGGGCCTTCGGACATGGGCAGGCGATTCTGAGCCGCGCGTGATGCGAGGCGCGACCGGCGCGAGGACTGTCCTCACATCAGCAACAATTCGTCTCTGTCTTGAGTAATTGTCACTTTTTGACCTATTCCGGCCACATTCTTGGGGAACCTTGGGGCAACTGTCGTTGCACATTGGAGGGTTCTCATGACCAGTGCCGCCGCTGAAAGTTCTCTGCTTGCCGGACCGCCCCGAAAGAAAGCCCCGGATGCACCGAAACTGGTGCGTGTTGCGCGCGAACACGGGGTTGGGCCGCTGACCCAGTTTGGGCAGATGATGTCGCTGCAGATAAAAAGAACCGGGATACATACCAGCGAGTATTACGATTTCGAGCTTTACGCCCCGCGCTACAGCGCCGAGGAGCGTGCGCGGTTCGTCGGCACCGTGGGGAGCCACAGGCTCAACCTGCGCCTGTCGCCCAAGAGTCTGCGCCAGCATTTCGATCTCATGAACGACAAGTCGATGTTCTCGACCTTTCTGTCGGGGCTGGGGCTGCGGACGACGGAGACCCAGGCGATCGTGAATGTTTCCCGCTCGTTCGGCAAGATGACCGTCCTGCGCGATCCCGCAGAGATCCGCAACTTCCTGTTGAACGATGCGCGCTATCCGCTCTTTGCCAAGCCCGCCCTCGGCTCGCTCAGCGTGGGATCGGCGCTGATCGAAGGGGTGGATGCGGATGGCGAGATGCTGCGTTTCGGCAATGGCAAGACGGTGGCGCTGGAGGCATTTGCGCAAGAGGTTCTCAAACATCACGCCAAGCGCGGGTTCCTTTTTCAGAGTGCCGTGCGCCAGCATCCGACGCTGACAGCGATCGCAGGGCCCGCGCTGGGCACGATCCGGGTCGTGACCGTGACCGAAGAGGCAGACCGGCCCCGGGTGCTCTACGTCCTGTGGAAAATCCCGTCGCCGAAGGCCATGTCCGACAATTTCTGGCAGAGCGGTTCGATGCTGGCGAATGTCGATATCGACACCGGCGAGGTTCTGGGATGTCGGCGCGGAACGGGGCTTGATACCGAGCAGATCGGCGATCATCCGGTCACCGGGCAACCCATTGTCGGCGCGCGCATCCCGTTCTGGCCCGAGATCAAGGCATTGGCCGAGCAGGCGCATTCCGTGTTTCCCAATGTCGGGGTCATGGGCTGGGATGTCGGTCTGTCCGAGGATGGGCCGTTGATCGTGGAAGGCAACAATTCGCCGTTTCACACCCTGTATCAACTCGCCACCGGCGAAGGCGTGATGAATCCCCGCTTTACCCCGGTCTTCGACAAGATCGCGGATCGTCAGGCGGCGCAGGTCAAGCGCAACAAGGCCGCCCGGAAATCCGAGCGCAAAAGGCAGCGTCGCGGCGGATAACCCGCGCGCTGGACGGGGGCGGGCATCGCGACCTGACATGCAATGCCCATTGATCCCGGTGGTGGTTTTGCTATGACCGCCGCCATGGATCATTTTCTTTACCGCGACGGTGAGCTTTTCGCCGAAGATGTTCCCGTCGCCGAGATCGCGGCGACGGTGGGCACACCGTTTTATTGCTATTCGGCGGCGACGCTGACGCGGCATTACCGCCTGTTCGACGAGGCGCTGGCGGGGATGGATCATCTTGTCTGCTATGCCATGAAGGCGGCGAGCAACCTTGCCATCGTGAAGCTGTTGGGCGACATGGGCGCGGGGATGGACGTGGTGTCGGGCGGCGAATATGCCCGCGCCAAGGCGGCGGGCGTGCCGGGCGAGCGGATCGTCTTTTCCGGGGTCGGCAAGACCCGCGCCGAGATGCGCATGGCGCTGGAAGGTGGCATCCGGCAGTTCAACGTCGAGAGCGAGCCGGAGATGCGCGCGCTCGACGAGGTGGCGCGCGCGATGGGGGTGCGGGCGCCGGTGACGGTGCGGGTCAACCCGGATGTGGACGCGCGCACCCATGCCAAGATCGCCACCGGCAAGAGCGAGAACAAGTTCGGGATCCCGATTTCGCGGGCGCGGGCGGTCTTTGCCGAGGCGGCAGCGCTGGAGGGGTTGGAGGTGGTCGGTATCGACGTGCATATCGGCAGCCAGCTCACTGACCTAGAACCGTTCCGGCTGGCCTATGCCAAGGTGGCCGAGTTGACCGAGGCCCTGCGCGCGGACGGACATGACATCAGGCGGCTCGACCTGGGCGGGGGGCTCGGGATTCCCTACACGACATCGAACGAGGTGCCGCCGCTGCCCGGTGACTATGGCGCGGTGATTCGCGAGACGGTGGGGCACCTGGGCTGCGAGATCGAGATCGAGCCGGGGCGGCTCGTCGCCGGCAATGCGGGGATACTGGTCGCCGGGGTGATCTACGTCAAAGCGGGCGAGGGGCGCGATTTCCTGATCCTCGACGCGGCGATGAACGACCTGATCCGCCCGGCGATGTATGACGCGCATCACGAGATCGTGCCGGTGCGCGAACCGGCGGCGGGGGGCGAAGGTGCGCGCTATGACGTTGTGGGCCCGGTTTGCGAGACCGGCGACACGTTTGCCCGGGCGCGCGACATGGCGGCGGTCGGCGAGGGCGACCTGGTGGCGTTTCGCGGGGCGGGGGCCTATGGCGCGGTGATGGCGAGCGAATACAATTCCCGCCCGCTGGTGCCCGAGATCCTCGTGCGGGGCGATCAATTCGCTGTCATCCGGGCCAGACCCACCTTGGACGAGATGCTGAATCGCGATACCATTCCGTGTTGGTTGTGAAGGCAGAGGCCGTCATGTCGGGGGCCGCTGCCGTGAAAGGAGCGCCGTTATCGCCGATCGGACCGGCCAGGAAATTCTGAGGCGGCTGCGCTGGCCCATCAGGCTGACGCGGGCGGGTATGCTGGCCGAGCGGTTCACGCGCGCGTTCTGGCCGGTGTGGTCGCTGGCATTCGCCGTGCTTGGTGCTCTGATGCTGGGCCTGCACGATCTGGTGCCGGTCGAGGTCGTCTGGGCTGTCGCGGTCGTGGCACTGGTGGCGGGGCTGGCGCTGCTGTCGTGGGGTGTGCGGGCGTTTCGCCTGCCGCGCGAACACGAGGTTCTGGCGCGGCTCGATGCCACGATGGCGGGGCGTCCGATCCAGGCGCTGATGGATGCCCAGGCGATCGGTGCGGGCGATTCGGCCTCGCGCGCGGTCTGGGAGGCCCACCAGGCGCGGATGCGCGCGCGGGCCGAGGTCGCGCGCCCGGTGCGGCCCGACCTGCGGGTTTCGGCGCGCGATCCCTTCGGCTTGCGATACATGGCGGCGCTGGTGCTGCTGGTGGCGCTCCTCTTCGGCTCATTCTTCCGGGTTGGCAGTGTCGCCGACATGGCCCCGGGTGTGGGCAGTGCCGAGGCCGGGATCGGCGCGAGTTGGGAAGGCTGGATCTCGCCGCCGGGCTACACCGGGAAGCCGACGCTTTACCTCAACGATCAAGACGCGGGCGAGATTGCCGCGCCGGAGGGCAGCCGGATCACGCTGCGGCTTTACGGGCCCTCCGGGGCGCTTCGGGTGGTGGAGGACGTGTCGGGTGCGCCCTTGGAACCTGCCGAGGGCACTGGCCAGGCATCCGAGCCGGCGCAGGATTTCGCACTGGCCGAGGAGGGCAGTCTTGCCATCGAGGGGCCGGGCGGCCGCAGCTGGGACATGGCGGTGATCCCTGACGCTGCACCGGAGGTCGATGCGACCGGGCCGGCCGAGGCCAGCGCGGTGGGCGACTTTACGATGCCCTTCGAGGCGCGCGACGATTACGGTGTCGTGGCCGCGCGGGCGCGGATCACGCTGGACGAGGACCGGGTGGACCGGCGTTACGGCCTGTCCATCGAGCCCGAGCCGCGCGATGCGATCGAGGTCGCGCTGCCGCTGCCGGTGGCACGCGGTCGGGAGGATTTCGAGGACGTGCTGGTCGAGGATTTCAGCCAGCATCCCTGGGCCAACCTGCCGGTGAAGCTCGAACTCAGGGCCGAGGACGCGGGCGGCAATGTCGGCAAGAGCCCGGTGCAGGAAATCGACCTTGCCGCGCGGCGGTTCTTTGATCCGATGGCGGCGGTGGTGGCCGAGATGCGCCGCGATCTTCTGTGGAACCGTGACAATGCACGGCGCATTGCGCAGGTGCTGCGGGCGGTGTCCTACAAGCCCGAAGAGGGGCTGTTCGACCGTGAATCGGACTACCTCAGGCTGCGGTTCATCCTGCGCCGGATCGAGACCGGGGCCGAATATGGCATCTCGGACGAGACCCGAGACGAGATCGCTGAGGCGCTTTGGGACCTGGCGCTGCTTCTGGAGGAAGGAACCCTGGCGGACGCGCTCGAGCGGATGCGCCAGGCGCAGGAACGACTGACCGAGGCGATGAAGAACGGTGCCTCGGATGCCGAGATCGCGCGGCTGATGGACGACCTGCGCGAGGCGACGCGCGATTACCTCGAACAGTTGCAACGCGAATTCGCCGAGGAGAACCAGCGCGACGGCGACTCCGATCAGCCCGATCAGGGCGAGAGCGACGAGAACACGATGACCATGACGCAGGACGACCTGCAACGCATGATGGACCGTATCCAGGAACTGATGGAACAGGGCCGCATGGCCGAGGCGCAGCAGGCGCTGGAAGAGTTGCAGCAGATGATGGAAAACATGCGCATGACCGAAGGCCAGGGCGGGCAGGGTGGCCAGTCGCCCGGGGACCAGGCGATGGAGGGCCTGTCCGAGACCCTGCGCGATCAGCAGGGCCTGTCGGACGAGGCTTTCCGCGATTTGCAGGACCGGTTCAACCCGGGCGGCGAATCCGGCCAATCGCGCGGCAACGAGGGCGGACAGGGCGGCATGGGCCGCGAAGGCGAGCGCGACGGCGAGGGCGAAGGCCAGGCCGGGGAACCGGGTCAGGACGGCGAGGGTGAGCGCCCAGGACAGGAGGGTGCGCCGCAGGATCCGGCCGAGTCCCTGGCCGAGCGGCAGAACCAGCTGCGCCGCCAGCTCGATCAGCAGCGCGGCGCGCTGCCCGGGGCGGGGACGCCGGGCGGAGACGCCGCGCGCGAGGCGCTTGACCGGGCGGGCCGGGCGATGGACGGCGCGGAAGAGGCCCTGCGCGAGGGCGACCTGGCCGAGGCGATCGACCGGCAGGCCGAAGCGATGGACAACCTGCGCGAGGGCATGCGCGAGCTGGGCGAGCAGATGGCCGAGGAGCAGGGCGAAAATGACGGTGACGAGGGGCAGTCGGCGGATGGCAGGCCCGGGCAGGACCGGTCGGATCCGCTGGGCCGCAACCAGAGGGGCGCGACCGGGGTCGAGGACAACATGCTCCAGGGCGAGGACGTCTATCGCCGCGCGCAAGACCTGCTCGAAGAGTTGCGTCGCCGTTCGGGCGAGAGGGCCCGGCCGGAGAGCGAGCGCGACTATCTCGAACGGTTGCTGGACCGGTTCTGAGCATCGCCCATGATCGGTGTCACCCCGCCCGTCGTGCTGGCGGCACGCCTATGGCGTGAGGCGGGGCTGCTCTCGCTTCAGGGCTTGATGAAGCCGGTCAGGTTCCGCCATCACCGGCTGGCGCGGCGGCTTCGGATGTCATGCTGTCGAGCCATTGCACAAGCGCGGCCACCTGCGAGTCGAGCCAGAGCCGCGCGCGATTGACCCAATCGACATAGGTTTCAAGCAGGGGCCCGAGTTGGGGCACCATTTCGGCCAGCTTGCCGGAAAAGACGTAAAGTGCCAGCAACAAGGCGAAAAGCAGCAGCATGTAGGAAAAGCCACGCGAAAAGCCCGATTGTTGCGTTGCCGGCGCTGCCGCCTCGTCCGGTTCGGTGCTGGCGGTGGGCTGGCGCTCGGAATTCTTGCGCAGCGTCGAATTGATCTCGTCGATATCGGGCAGGAGATCGCGGCGTGACGCATTGGCCGACAGTTGGGAGAGGCCGGCCGCGGTCATGGCTTCTTTCTCGGACATGCCGCGCATCCGCGCCATGCGCAGGCGGGCCTCGCGTTCTCGTTGGCTGGCGTCGCCCGGCGACTCCTCTAGGCCGAGATCGGGCTGGGTTTCGAGCCCGCCTGACGCCGCGGCGGCGCGGGCCTCGCGTTCGCGTTTGGCCTCTTCGCGCAGAACCTCGCGCACGTCCTCGGGCAGTTCGCGCGGCTGCGGGGCAGGGCCGGGTTCGAGCGGGGCCTCGTCGTCGCGCGCTTCTTCGCTCGACAATGGGTCCTCGGGGGCGTCCCCGGTGCTGACTTGCGGCGCCGGCGCGGTCGGTTCCTCGATCTCGTCCGGCCATGCAGCCTCGGGCGAGGCGGCGGCCCCGGCATGGGACCGGTCCTGGTCGTGCCAGTCCTCGGTGGGCTCGGCGTCGCTGTCGGTCCAATCGGTATCGTCGAGCGGCTGGCCCAGTTCCTCGGCGAGTTCCGCGTCATGTTCGGGGTGTTTCTGGAACCATGTGTCGCCGCAATTCGAGCATTGCACGTCTCGCCCGGTTTCCGGGATGACGTCGTCGGGCACCTCGTACTGGGCCCCGCAATTCGGGCAGATCAGCCGCATCGTCTCACCTGTCGCCGTAGACCGGCATTTGCCTCATCTCTTTACCACATCTTGTAACCTTTCGCGCGCAAAACGCAAAGCAATTGCTGCATTTGCGTCATTCCGTGCCATTTCCGCATAACGGGCCGGATTGAATCCTGTGCAAGGCTGAGGCAATAAGGACCGACCGGGGCGGTGGGCCGACCGGGCAGACATGGCAGGGGGCCGGACCGTGATCGAGCTTGACAACGTGGCCTACAGCTATGGTGGGGGCGAACTCCTGAGCGGCATCAGTTTCGCGATGCAACCCGGATCGTTCCATTTCCTGACCGGTCCTTCGGGGTCCGGCAAGACCACCTTTCTCAAGCTGTGCTACGGCGCGCTGGTGCCGACCTCGGGGCAGGTGCGGCTGTTTGACCGCGATGTGCGCACGATGAGCCGTGATGACGTGGCGATGGCGCGCCGCCGTATCGGGGTGGTGCATCAGGATGTGCAATTCCTCGACCATCTGCCGGTGGCCGACAACGTGGCGCTGCCGCTTACCGTGTCGGGCCGGTCGCATATTGATGAATTGGCCAATCTGCGCGAATTGCTCGGCTGGGTCGGGCTCAAGGCGCGGGCCGACGCGTTGCCGCCCGAGCTTTCGGGGGGCGAACGTCAGCGTGCGGCGCTGGCGCGGGCGGTGATCATGTCGCCCGACGTGATCCTGGCCGATGAACCCACCGGCAACGTGGACTGGGAGATGTCGCAGCGGCTGCTGAAACTGCTGGTCGAGTTGAACCGGATGGGCAAGACGGTGATGATCGCCTCGCACGATCTCGGCCTGATCCGGGCGGCCAAGACGCAGGTGCAGGCGCGGGTTCTGCGGATTGCCAACCGGCAGCTTCATCTTGCGGGGGCGGACCTGTGAGGCGGGCGCTATCGGAGATCGCGGCCCTTCTGGTGGGCGATCCGCAGGCCGACCGGCTGGTGCCGCCCACCGGGTTCACCGCGCGGCTGACATTGATCACCTCGGGTATCATGGCATTCCTGGCGGTGTTTGCGCTGGCCCTGTCGCTGGCGGCGGGGCGGTTGGCCGAACGCTGGGGCGAGGAGTTGAGCCGCTCGGCCACCTTGCGCATTTCGGCGCCGGCCGAACAGATGGACGAGCAGACCGAGGCGGCGCTCAGGGTGCTTGAGACCACGGCAGGAGTGGCGCGTGCGCGGGCCCTGTCGGAGGACGAGCAGCGCGCGCTTCTGGAACCGTGGTTCGGGCCGGACATACCGGTTGAAACCTTGCCGATTCCGCAACTGATCGAGATCATCGAGGATGAACCGGGCTATGACGCCGACGGGCTGCGGCTGAGGCTTCAGGCCGAGGTCCCGGGCGCGGTGCTTGACGATCACACCCGCTGGCGCCGGCCGCTGGTCGAGGCGGCGTCGAAGCTGCGCGTGCTGGGCTGGCTGTCGATCGGGCTCATCTTCACGGCGATGGCGGCGATGATCACGCTGGCGGCCAATGCGGCGCTGGCGGCGAATGCCCAGGTGATCGCGGTGCTGCGGCTGGTCGGCGCGCGCGACAGCTATATCGCCAAGGCTTTCGTGCGCCGCTTTACCCTGCGTGCGCTGTCGGGGGCGGCGCTGGGCATGGTGGCGGGGCTGGTCGCGGTGTGGTTTCTGCCCGCGGCGCAGGAGGCAGGCGGGTTTCTCAGTGGTCTGGGGTATGCCGGGGCGGGCTGGCTCTGGCCGCTGATCATTCCGCCGCTGGCGGCGGTGGTGGCCTTCGCCGCCACGCGCAGTGCTGCGCGAAAGACGTTGAAAGGGCTCAGATGATGGTGCTGATCTGGCGCTGGATCATGTCGATCCTCTTCGTGGTCGTGAACGCGGTGGCGATGGCGATCCTCGGCATCGTGTTCCTGCCCTGGGCGGTGCTGTCGCCGCAGGGCGCGCTGATCGCGTGCAAGGCCTATACCTATTGGGTGCAGTTCACCGCGCGCTGGATGGTGGGCATCACCTGGCAGGTGCGCGGCACGGTGCCGGGCGAGGAATGCCTCGTCGTGGCCAAGCACCAGTCGTTTCTCGACATCCTGATCATCTTTCAGGCGCTTCCGCGCCCGCGCTTCATCATGAAGCGCGAGCTTCTCTGGACGCCGATCATCGGGATCTACGCCTGGCGGCTGGGATGCGTGCCGGTGGCGCGCGGCAAGCGGGGGGCCGCGATCAAGCGGATGATGGAAGATGTGAGATCGGGCCGGGTGCCGCCGGGACAGTTGGTGATCTATCCGCAGGGCACGCGGGTGAAGCCGGGCGATTACCGCTCGTTCAAGGTGGGCTCTTACGTGCTTTACAACCAGTTGGGCCAGCCCTGCGTGCCGACGGCGACGAATGCGGGCCTTTTCTGGCCCAAGGGCACGATGCTGCGCAAGCCGGGCCACGCAGTGGTCGAGTTCATGCCGCGGCTGGAGCCGGGGATGGCGCAGAAGCCGTTCATGGCGCGTCTGGAAAACGAGATCGAGGCGGGATCGAACGCGCTGATGCGGGAGGCGGGATATGACGGAGAGTTACCGAAAGCTCGAGACGATTGAGGAACTCGAGGCGCTTTACGGATCGCCCAGCGATGCGGCCCTGCGCAAGGTGGCGCCGCGTCTGACGCCGCTTTACCGCCGCTGGATCATGGCGTCGCGTTTTTGCGTGATCGCCACCGTGGGCGCGGAGGGCTGTGACGCCAGCCCGCGCGGCGACGATGGCCCGGTGGTCGAGGTGCTGGACGACCGGACGCTCCTGATGCCCGACTGGCGTGGCAACAACCGGCTCGACAGTTTGCGCAACATCGTCCGCGACGGCCGGATCGCGGTCATGTTCATGGTGCCGGGTGACAGGATGGTGGTGCGGGTCAACGGGCGGGCCTGGCTGAGCGACGACGCGCAATTGCGCGCGCGGTTCGCGCAGAGGGGCCGTCAGCCCGCGACGGTGATCGGGATCGAGCTGGCCGAAGTCTATGCACAATGTCCCAAATCGCTGATCCGGTCGGGGATCTGGAACCGGGACGACAGCGCCGGGTTGCCCAGCCTGGGCGAGATCCTGGCCGAGATGACCGAGGGCGATATCGCGGCGCGGGACTTTGACGAGGAACTGCCCCAACGGATGACGAAAACGCTCTGGTGAAAGACGCGCTCGGGCGGTGAGATGACCGCCTTCGCGCTTCTTTGGGGGTGGGTGGGCGATGATCCTTGCTCAGCTGTGGATCGGCCCGTCACCGCAGGCCAGTGCCGCCTCGCGCACCGCCTCGGAATAGGTCGGGTGCGCGTGACAGGTCAGTGCCAGATCCTCGGCCGAGGCGCCGAATTCCATCGCGACGCAGATCTCGTGAATGAGGTCGCCCGCCGCAGGGCCGATGATCGCGGCGCCGAGGATGCGGTCGGTCTCGGGATGGGCGATGATCTTGACGAAGCCTTCGGACTGGTGCACCGCCTTGGCGCGCGCATTGCCCATGAAGTTGAACTTGCCCACCTTGGGCTTCAACCCCGCATCCTTCACCTCGGCTTCGGTCTGGCCGACGGTGGCGACCTCGGGGGTGGTATAGACCACGCCGGGGATCACGCCGTAATTCACATGGCCATGCTTGCCCGCCAGCACCTCTGCCAGCGCCATGCCCTCGTCCTCGGCCTTGTGGGCGAGCATCGGGCCGGGGATCACGTCGCCGATGGCATGGATGCCCTCCACCGAGGTTTTCCACTGCTCATCGACGTCGATCTGGCCGCGATCCGTCATCTTGACGCCGAGATCCTTGAGGCCGAGCCCGTCGGCATAGGGTTTGCGCCCGGTGGCGACGAGCACGATATCGGCGTCAAGCGTCACGTCGTCACCGCCCTTCTTGGGCGCATAGGTGACCTTGGCCTTGGTCTTCATCGCCTCGGTCTCCTTGACCGCCGCGCCGGTGATGATCTCCATCCCCTGTTTTTCGAGGATGCGCTTGAACGTGCGCTGCACATCGGCATCCATGCCGGGGCAGACCGCATCCAGGTATTCAAGCACCGTCACCTCGGAGCCCAAGCGGGCATAGACGCTGCCCAGTTCGAGCCCGATCACGCCCGCGCCGATCACCACCATCTTTTTCGGCACCTTGGAGAGTTCGAGCGCGCCGGTGGAACTGACCACGGTTTTCTCGTCGATCTCGACGCCGGGGATGCTGGCCGGTTCGGAGCCGGTGGCGATCACGATCTTCCCGGCGTCATGGGTGTCGTCGCCGACCTTGACCTTGCCCGCCTCGGGGATGCTGGCCCAGCCCTTGATCCAGTCGATCTTGTTCTTCTTGAACAGGAATTCGATGCCGCCGGTGTTTTGGCCGACGGTTTCGTCCTTGTAGGCCAGCATCTGTTTCCAGTCGACGCTGGGCGATTTGCCCTTGAGACCCATGGCGGCGAAATTGTGCTCGGCCTCGTGCAGCATGTGGCTTGAATGCAAAAGCGCCTTCGAGGGGATGCAGCCCACGTTGAGGCAGGTGCCGCCCAGCGTTTCGCGCCCCTCGACCACGGCGGTCTTGAGCCCGAGCTGGGCGCACCGGATGGCACAGACATATCCGCCTGGACCGGCGCCGATGATGATCACGTCATAAGAGGCCATGGGTCAGTGTCCTTTCCTTTGCGTTGGAGGGGGGCGCTGCCCCCGTCGCCGCAAGCGGCGACTCCCCCGGAGTATTTCAGGCAAGATGAAGCATCAGAAGAGCGCTGCCAAGAGCATGAGCAGCGTGGCGAGGAACCCCACGCCCCAGATGAGCGACCGGCCCGGGCGCAGCCCGAAGTAATAGGCGGGGACATAAAGGACGCGGGCGACGAGGTAGGTCCAGGCGCAGGCGGCAGTGAAGGCGGTGGACTGGCCCGCCAGCGTGACCACGACCACGGCGATGGTGAAGAGGATCAGCCCCTCGAAATGGTTGGTCATTGCGCGGCCGAGGCGGGCGGTTCGGGGCGAGAGCGGTTTCGACGGCTCACGGTCGCGCGCCGACATGGTGTAGCCGGGGCCGAGTTCCAGGTTGGCGGGCACGGCGTAGAGCGCGAATTGCACGGCCTGAAGGAGGGCGGCGAGGGTGAGGGCGGTGAGTTCGGGGGTCATTGATATCTACGCAAGCGCCTCATTCCACCGCCGTCAATGTCTCGCGCGCCTTGGCGATTTCCTCATCGAG